>NZ_JAPDPE010000001.1 GCF_026283955.1 Dyella silvatica
CGTCCAGGGTCATGCGCGTACCGTCCGGCAATTGCAGCGTTTGCGGTTTGCCGGTGGTGGTGGCGTAGCGCTGGATCAATGGCGTCGTCGTCGTGGCAGGGCGCCACAGAAACGAGGCGCCAAAGGCAAGCAACAGACAGGCGGCCGCTGCGCTGGGCGCGAGAATCCACAGCAGGCGACGGCGCTCGCGGCGTTGCGCGATATGGCGTCGGGCCGCCAGGCTGGCAGCTCGCAGCAATGGGTCGCCGGCTAAGGCGGCAGCGGCCCGATGCAGGCGCTCGGTTTGCGCATAAGCCTGGGCATTGGCCGCACTTTGCGCGCACCAGCGCTCGAACGCTTCACGCTCCTGTGGATTGCAGTCGGGCGCGTGCAGCCGTGCCAGCCACGCTTCGGCGGTATTGGGTAGGGAAGGGGAGTACATGTTCATGAATATTTATATGGCCTCCATGCCATGTTCACTTAGGCGCTTGCGCAGTAACACCAGCGCTTTGCTGATCTGTTTTTCGACAGCTTTCACCGAGATGCCACAGTGTTTGGCTACCTCGGGGTAGCTCATGCCCTCGATCCGGTTCAGCAGATAGATTTCGCGGCAGCGAGTGGGCAGCCCCAGCAAGGCTTTCTGCACACGCGCCAGCTCCTGCTGGGTTTCGATCTGTTGGTCGTGTGCCTGATCCATGGATGGAAGGCCAAAGACATTGTCGTCGAGGCTGACATGGTCGGCGGTATGGTGGGTGTGTGCACGTCGAGCGCGATCGTTGAGCGCATTGATCGCAATGCGATAAAGCAAAGAGCCCCACGACTCCGGTGCGTATTCGCGGTAGCGGATCAATCGCACAAAGCTTTCTTGCGCCACATCTTGAGCGTCTTCTTCGGAAGACACGCGACGACGCAAGAAACCGATCAATGCTCCCCGCTGCTCACGAACGAAGCTATCGAAACTGGTTGCACTACCTGGAAATCCCTCCGGCTGTTCGCCTTCGGCCAAACGTTGACCCATGCCCTGATACCGTGCTCGAAAAAGCGTGATGCCAGGGAGAGTATCGCAATTGTTGAAGGGTGCGTTGGATAGCATAAGTTACTGATGTAACCAATAAAAGTCTCCCCCTATGCGCCGAGGCGCAGAGGGGGAGGTGGTGCCCCTATGGTAGGGGCGGTTCCCGCAGGGGGGATTGCGAGAACCTCGCTGCCCGCCATCCAGGCAGGCAACGTTCTCTTGTGCCGAGTGCAGCGCAAGAGAACCGGTAGCCGCCCCAGCGGTGACCGCAGCATCGGGTCTACGGCTGGAATGGCGATATGAATGGGTCGAATGGATGGCCATATCCTCAATTTGAATCGTGACTTAACTTAAATCGTGAAATCCCCAACAAATAAACGCAGCAGAGGCGGTTCCCCCTACCTCTTGGCCGTCTTTATCCGGGAGGGCGGGGCGCAGCGCGGTAATGCGTGGAGGCGATCAGCTGGCCGATCGACGGGGTCCGGCAGCCGGGCCATGGCGGCAGGTGTTCAAGCGAGGCAGGCCGGTGGCTTCGAGGTCAGCTAAGGCCGGCGCGGCAGGCCTGCACGGAAGCACTGAAGGTCCATCGGGTGGCGCGCGAGGACCGCGCACGATATTTCAGCGATGACGACAATTAGGTGTCTGAGCTCGCCGCGGGCACGCATACATATATAACGATGCGTTATATAGCCGTCCGTCGGCCTAAGCCTATTCGCGCAATAGCAGCCGGTAAGCGGGGTTGTCGCTCTCGTTGCCATAGGGGTAGCCCAGGGTGTCGAGAAACCGCTGGAACAGCGGGCGCTCGTCGGCAGGCACCTGGATGCCAACCAGGATGCGGCCGTAATCGGCGCCATGATTGCGGTAGTGAAACAGGCTGATATTCCAGTCGGGGTGCATATGGCCGAGAAAGCGGGTCAGTGCGCCGGGCCGTTCCGGAAAATCGAAGCGGTAAAGCTGCTCGTCATGCGCCAGCGGCGAACGGCCGCCGACCATATGGCGCAGATGCAGCTTGGCCAGGTCGTCATGGGTCAGGTCCAGCGCGCTAAAGCCCTGCTCGTGAAACGCGGCGGCGAGCACGGCGTTTTCATCGCGGTCCTGGGTCTGGATGCCGACAAAGATATGCGCTTGCGCGGCATTGCCGATGCGGTAATTGAACTCGGTGATATTGCGCTGGCCCAGCGCGGCGCAGAAGCGCCGAAAGCTACCGCGCTCCTCGGGAATGCTTACCGCAAACACCGCCTCGCGCTGCTCGCCGACTTCGGCGCGCTCGGCGACAAAACGCAGGCGATCGAAATTCATATTGGCGCCGGAGACGATCGCCAGCAATGCGCCATCGCAGGGGCCATGTTCGGCGCCATATTGCTTGAGCCCGGCCAGGGCCAGCGCGCCGGCGGGCTCGGGTACGCTGCGGGTTTCCTGGAACACGTCGCGGATGGCGGCGCAGATGGCGTCGGTATCAACCCGCAGCATGGCATCGACGTGTCGCTGGCAAAGCGCAAAGGTGTGTTCGCCGACGCGCTTGACTGCGGTGCCGTCGGCGAACAGGCCGACCTCATCCAAGTCAATCCGCTCGCCGTATTCCAGCGAGCGCGCCATCGCATCGGAATCCGCTGCCTGTACACCGATCACCCGGATATCGGGGCGCAGGGTTTTGATATAGGCGGCTACGCCGGCCAGCAATCCGCCGCCGCCAACCGGGACAAACACCGCATGCAGCGGGCCCGGATACTGGCGCAGAATCTCCATGCCGACGGTGGCTTGCCCGGCGATCACGTCGATGTCGTCGAACGGATGCACAAAGGTATAGCCGCGCTCCGCCTGCAGTTTTGCAGCGGCGGTTTGCGCGTCGCTGTACGAATCGCCGGTTAGCACGACATCTACCGACAGGCCGCCCAATCGCCGCACGGCATCCACTTTGACGCACGGCGCGGTGATCGGCATCACGATTACCGCGCGAATGCCCAAACGGGCTGCGGCGAGCGCTACGCCTTGTGCATGATTGCCTGCCGAAGCG
This sequence comes from Dyella silvatica, assembly GCF_026283955.1. Lineage (GTDB taxonomy): Bacteria > Pseudomonadota > Gammaproteobacteria > Xanthomonadales > Rhodanobacteraceae > Dyella_C > Dyella_C silvatica. The sequence continues at coordinate 3,009 of NZ_JAPDPE010000001.1, forward strand.
GCGATCACCCCGCGGGCGCGCTGGGCCGCATCCAGCCCGGCCATCTTGTTATAGGCGCCGCGTAGCTTGAACGAGAACACCGGCTGCTGGTCTTCGCGCTTGAGCAAGACTTTGTTGCCAAGCCGGGTCGATAACAGCGGCGCATAGTCGAGCGAGGTTTCGCGCGCCACCTCGTAAACCCGCGCCGCCAGCGTGCGGCGCAGCAGCTCATGGTCGGACAGCGTTGCTGCGGTCTCGGCGGCAGATGCGATCGTTGTCCTCGCGTTGACGACAGTCTGAGCATTCATGCCGGGGTGGCTGCGGCCGCGCGGTGTACCTCGATCACGTCGACCAGCTTGCGTGTCTGCTCGATGATTTGTTGCACGGTGGCCTCGGCGCCATGCATGACCAGGGTCAGCTGCGACACGGCAGGGTCCTGGGTCGCTGCTACGGTTAGCGCATCGATGTTGCAATGACGCGCGGCGAACAAGCCGGCGACGCGCACCAGGGCGCCGGATTCGTTTTGCAGCAAGATAGAAAGGGTATGTTTCATGGGCATCTCGGTATCGCGTCGGTAACCGCCTGGGTGACTGTGGGCTCGCCGGCCCGCGGTGTGCGGGACGGCGTGTACTCAAAACATATCGCTGGCCGCGTCGCCTTCCAGTGGCGCAAGGCGCGAGGGAATAAAGTCACCGGTAATCATTTGGGCATAGGTCGCCCCCGGACCGACCATCGGATACACGCCGGCATCAGGGTCGATCATCACTTCCAGAAACGCTGGCCCGCCGAAGGCGACAAAGTCGGCAATCGTCGCCACCAGATCCTCCGGCTGCTCCAGCCGCCGCGCCCATTCGAAGCCATCGGCCTGGGCGGCCTTGATGAAGTCCTTCTTGTGCAGGCTTTTGTCGGAAGAGGCGAAGCGGCCTTTGAAAAACAGCTTTTGCCACTGCCGCACCATGCCGTCGCCCTGGTTGTTCAACACCACGATTTTCACCGGCAGGCCATAGGTGGTGACGGTTTCCAGCTCGCCGAGATTCATGCGGATGCTGGCGTCGCCATCGATGTCGATGACGATGGCATCGCGCCGTGCGAACTGCGCGCCGATCGCCGCGGGCAGGCCAAAACCCATCGTGCCCATCGAGCCGGAGCTGAGCCAATGGCGCGGTTCGCGAAAGTCGAAGTATTGCGCCGCCCACATTTGATGCTGGCCGACACCGGTACTGATGATGGCGCGGCCCTGGGTGTGCCGATTGATTTCCTCGATCACCGCATACGGCTGGATCAACGCGTGCTGGCGGTCGTAGTTCAGTGGATGTGTGCGCTTGAGCTCGGCAATATGCCGATGCCAGGTGGCATGGCGTTGCCGCGCGTGGCTTGAAAAGCCATGCTGTTCACCGTATTCGCGCAGGCGCTCCAGCGTGCGCGTGAGATCGCCGGCGTGATGCCATTGCACCGGTTTGACCTTGCCGATTTCTGCGGGATCGATATCGACTTGAGCGATAAAGCGCGCAGCCGGTGCGAACTTGTCGGGCACGCCGGCCACGCGGTCGTCGAAGCGCGCGCCCAGGGCCAGCATGAAATCGCAGTCTTCCACGGCGTAATTGGCATAGGCGGTGCCATGCATGCCGAGCATGTGCAAAGCCAGCGGCTCGGTGGTGTCGAACGCGCCCAGGCCCATCAGCGTGGTGGTCACCGGCACGCCGAAGGCGTCGACAAAACGGCGCAATGCGTTGGCCGCGCCGGCGGCAATCACCCCGCCACCGGCATAGATCAATGGGCGCTTCGCCTGTTCGAAGGCAGCGAAGAAACTGGCGCAATCAGCGTCGCTGACATGCGCTTGTTCGATCGCGCGAAGACGCGCGCGATAACCGGGTATCGGCAAGCGGCCCTGGCCTTGAAAAGGCAGTGGGGTGTTCTGCACATCCTTGGGAATATCGATGACCACCGGGCCCGGGCGTCCGCTGCGGGCAATCTCGAACGCGGTGCGCAGGGTGATCTCGAGCTGCTGCGGATCGGTCAACAGAAAAACGTGTTTGGCGCAGGAGCTCATGATGTTGCTGACCGGCGCTTCCTGGAAGGCATCGCTGCCGATGGCGGTGGTCGGCACCTGGCCGCAAATCACCACCAGCGGAATCGAGTCGGCCATCGAGTCGCGCACGGGCGTGACCATATTGGTGGCGCCGGGGCCGGAGGTGACGATGGCGACGCCGACCTGGCCCGATGCACGCGCATAGCCGGCGGCCATGAAACCGGCACCTTGTTCGTTGGCAGGGACGATGAGCGGCATCGGTTCGCCGCCGTCCGGGCCGATATGCGTGGCGTTGTAGCGGAAAACCGCGTCATACACCGGCAGGATCGCGCCGCCGGAATACCCAAACAGCACCTTGACGCCTTCGTCGGCTAGCACCTGTACGACGACTTCGGCACCGCTCATGACTTGCTCGTTGAGTGGGTGGGTAGCGGTGTCGTTATGGGGTGTTGCGATGGCTTGCATCGGGGAGGTGCTCACGGGTTACCTCAGGTAAGAAAAACTTGAAAACTTTCGTGCCCTCGATGGTTCCGTCACCGAGGGCGCGAAAGCACGAGAACGATCAGCCGACTTTTTTCAACGGCGCGGCCGGGGCCGCCTGCCCCGCGTTGAGCCACGGCATGCGGGCGCGCAGCTTGCTGCCGACCTGCTCGATCGGGTGATCGAGATCGGCTTGCTTGAGGCGCTGGTAGTTCGGCAGGCCGGCCTGGTGTTCGGCAATCCAGTTGCGCGCAAAAGTGCCGTCCTGAATATCGGTCAGCACGGCTTTCATGCGCTGCTTGGTGCTGTCGTCGATCACCCGCGGACCGCTGACATAGTCGCCGTACTGGGCCGTCTCGGAGACAAACTCCAGCATGCGCTTGAGGCCGCCTTCGTAGAACAGGTCGACGATCAGCTTCAGCTCATGCATCACTTCGTAATAGGCGATTTCGGGCTTGTAGCCGGCTTCGACCAGCGTCTCGAAGCCCTTGATCACCAGCTCGCTGGCACCGCCGCAAAGCACGGCCTGCTCGCCGAACAGATCGGTCTCGGTCTCTTCTTTGAAATCGGTTTCGATCAGCATGGCGCGGCCGCCGCCGATACCGTCGGCATACGCTTTGGCTTTGGCTTCGGCGTGGCCGCTGCTGTCTTGATAGACCGCAAACAGGCAGGGCACGCCACGGCCGATTTCATACTCGCGCCGCACCAGCGCGCCGGGGCCCTTGGGCGCGACCAGCACGACGTCGATATCGTGGCGCGGCTGGATCTGTTTGAAATGCACATTGAAACCGTGCGCGAACAACAGGGCGGCGCCCGGCTTGATGTTCGGCTCGATCGCCTCGCGATACAGCGACGGCTGCACCATGTCGGGGGTGAGCACGGCAATCAGGTCGGCGTCGCGCACGGCATCGGCCGGTTCGGCGACGTGGAAACCTTCGGCGTGCGCACGTTCCCAGGAGGGACCGCCCTTGCGCAGGCCAACGACGACATCCAGACCGGAGTCGCGCAGGTTGAGAGCATGGGCGCGGCCCTGGCTGCCGTAGCCGAGTACGGCGATACGAGCCTTGGCGAGCGTGTCAGTAGTGGTCATGCGGTAACTCCTTCGGTAGCCGTGGTGTGGATGTGTTTGGGGGTGCTGACAGCGGTATCTGGATGCGTGGTGGCACCGTCAGATGCGGAGCCGACCAGGCGCGCGTACTTGGCGAGCGCGCCGCGTGAAACCTTCGGTGCAGGGGCTTTCCAGTGCGCGCGGCGGCCGACCAGGTCGGCGTCGGTGGCGATCTCGCGATGATCAGCGTCGATACGAATGCGGTCGCCGTCCTGCAACAAGGCAATCGGGCCGCCGCGTGCCGCTTCGGGGGCGATATGGCCAACCATGAAGCCGTGGGTGGCGCCGGAGAAACGGCCATCGGTAATCAGCGCGACGTCATCGCCGAGACCGCGACCGATCAAGGCGGCGGTGACGCCAAGCATTTCGCGCATGCCGGGGCCGCCGGCCGGGCCTTCGTTGCGAATGACGATGACGTCGCCCTTGGCGATGCTGCCGCCTTGCACGGCGGCGAAGGCCAGTTCTTCGCTTTCGAAGACCCGTGCCTTGCCTTCAAAGTGACTGCTGCCTTTGCCGGCCAGCTTGAGGATGCAGCCTTCGGGGGCCAGGTTGCCGTAAAGAATCGAATAGCCGCCACGCGGTTTCAGCGGCTTGGCGACGGGGTGCACCACGTCTTGCTGTTCGGCACGGGGCGCGGCGGCGGCCTCTTCGAACAGGCTGCGGCCGGTAATGGTCGGCGTATCGTCGAGCATGCCGGCGGCGATCAGCTCTTGCGTCACGCGTCCGCTGCCACCTGCGCCGAACAATTCCACCGCGGTGTAACGGCCGCCTGGCATCAAGTCGGCGATGACCGGCGTGTGCTTGGAGGCGGGTTCGAAATCTTCCAGCGTCCAATGCACGCCTGCTTCGCGGGCAATCGCCAGTAAATGCAGCACGGCATTGGTCGAGCCCGCGGTGGCGGCGACCATGCGCGCGGCGTTACGCATCGAGCTACGGGTAAGCAGTTCGCGCGGTGTGCGCTGGGCGCGCAGGCATTCCATCACCAATTCGCCGCAGCGAAAGGCTGCCATCGCCTTGGCCGGATGGGTGGCCGGGATATCGTTAAAGCCCATCGGTGACAGGCCTAGCGTGGTCAGCACCATGGCCATGGTGTTGGCGGTGAACTGGCCGCCGCAGGCACCGGCGCCGGGGCAGGCATCGCGCTCGACCGAGGTCAATTCGGCGTCGTCGATCTTGCCCGCACCATGCGCACCGACCGCTTCGAAGACTTGCTGGATGGTGATCGGATGGTTGTCGTGGGTGCCGTGGGCAATGCTGCCGCCGTACAAGGCCACGCCGGGAATATTCAGCCGGGCCAAGGCCATGGCTGCCGCGGGAATGGTTTTGTCGCAGCCACACAGCACCACCATGGCATCCAGGCAGTGACCGTCGACGGCCAGCTCGATCGAGTCGGTGATGACCTCGCGGCTGATCAGCGAGGCACGCATGCCGGGGGTTCCCATGGCGATGCCATCGGTGACTGCAATGGTGTTGAACTCGATCGGGGTGCCGCCCGCGGCGCGAATGCCGGCGGCGGTGTGTTCGGCCAGTTCGCGCAAATTGAGATTGCATGGGCTGACGTTGGACCAGGTATGCACCACCGCCACCAGGGGTTTGGCGATGGCTTCGTCGTCCAGCCCGGTGCCACGCAGCATGGCACGGGCCGGCGCACGATCGGGGCCGGTTTTGATGAGGTCACTGCGCATGAGTTATCTCAGTTGAGAAACGAATGAGGAATGTCCCCCCTGCGTGTTGGAGGGTGGAGGGAAGGGATGAGGCTAGGGGTGGGACGCTCATCGCTTGGGCTCCATGGGCACGCAGGGGGGAACAAACGGGGCCGCTGCTTCCTCTGGCTGAGGAAGCAGCGAGGAGAAAAGCGCGGGCATGCCTAGCCGCATGCACGCGCACCGCTAAAAAAAGCTTCGGCCGTGTCGGCGTGCTCCTCGAAAGCTGCCAATACGGCATCTCGCAGTTGCGTGGTGCTGGCCTGACCGCCGATATCGCGGGTGTGCGGGCCCTGACTCAGCACCTGGTCGACGGCCGCCTCGATGGCTGCCGCCTCGGCTTCCAGCTGCAAGGAGTGCCGCAACAACATCGCGGCCGAAAGAATCGCGCCGGTCGGATTCGCTACGTTCTGCCCGGCGATATCCGGGGCGGAACCGTGAATCGGCTCGTATAAACCGTTGCGGCCCTCACCCAGCGACGCGGAGGGCAGCAGGCCCAGCGAGCCGGCCAGCGCGGCGGCTTCGTCGGTGAGAATGTCGCCGAACAAATTCTCCGTCACCACCACGTCGTAGCGTGAAGGCTGGGTCAGCAACAGCATCGCCATCGAATCGACCAGCTGATGCTCCACTTTCACGTCCGGATAGTCGGCGGCGATGCGTTGCACGGTGCTGCGCCACAGGCGCGAGGTTTCCAGCACGTTGGCCTTATCGACCGAGGTGACATGCCGGTGGCGGTCGCGCGCCAGGTCGAAGGCGCGGCGCACCACGCGCTCGACTTCGGCCACGGTGTATTTGCATTCGTCGGTGGCGGTATCGGCGGTGCGCGTCTTGGCGCCGAAATACGCGCCGCCGGTCAGTTCGCGCACAAACAACACATCGACGTTTTTCAGCTTTTCGTTTTTCAGCGGCGACAACGCCGCCAATGCCGGATGCACCTGCAGCGGACGCAGATTGGCGTACACGCCTAAGGCGGCGCGCAAGGCCAGCAAGCCTTGTTCGGGTCGCACCGGCGCATTCGGGTCGGACCACTTCGGGCCACCCACCGCACCGAGCAACACCGCATCGGCCTGCTTGCAGGCGGCAAGTGCGGCGGCGGGCAGCGGTTCGCCGAAGGCATCGATGGCGCAGCCACCGATGGCTTGTTCGTCGAAGCTGAATTCATGGCCGTAACGCGCGGCGACGGCCTCGAGTACGGCTACCGCGGCGGCGGTGACCTCCGGGCCGACACCATCGCCGGGCAAGGTGACGATGTGAGCTTTCATGCAGCCTCCTGATGGGTATGTTCGTAGGCGCCGATGGCTTCGGCGTGTTGCAACAGATAGCCAAGCTGGTCCACGCCGTTGAGCAGGCAGTGACGGGCGAAGGGCTCCAGCTGAAAGTGGATGCGTCCACCATCGGGCAGCGCGATGTATTGCTCGCGCACGTCGATGGTCAGTTCGATGCCGGGGTGGTCGAGCAGCCAGCGGTGTTCGGCCTCGGCGATCAGGATCGCCAGCAAACCGTTCTTCAAGGCGTTGTTGCGGAAGATGTCCGCGATTTCGCTGCACAGCACGGCCTGGATGCCGTAATCGAGCAAGGCCCAGGGCGCGTGCTCACGCGACGAGCCGCAACCGAAGTTGCTGCCCGCCACGAGGATCGAGCAGCCGCGCGCTTGCGGCTGATTCAGCGGAAACGCCGGGTTATCGCTGCCATCGGCTTGATAACGCCAATCGTGAAAACACAACTTGCCCAGGCCAGCGCGCTCGGTCGTGGTGAGAAAGCGCGCGGGAATGATGCGGTCGGTGTCGATGTTCTCGTCCGCCAGCACGGCGGTACGTGAATGGATGCGGGTGATGGGTTTCATGCGGCGGCCTCCGTCAGGTACTCGCGTGCATCGGCAATCACACCGGCCAGCGCCGAGGCCGCCGCGGTGGCGGGGCTCGCCAGTACGGTGCGCGCGCCCTTGCCTTGGCGCCCCTCGAAATTGCGATTGGAGGTACTCACCACCAGTTGGCCCGGCTGGGCCAAGTCGCCATTCATCGCGATGCACATCGAGCAACCGGGCACGCGCCATTCCGCGCCGGCTTCGGTGAATACGTGATGCAAGCCTTCGCGCTCGGCATCGCGGCGAACCGCTTCAGAGCCCGGCACGACCAGCATGCGCACGCCTGCGGCGACGCGTCGGCCACGCAATACCTGCGCTGCTTCGCGTAGATCGCTCAGGCGCGAATTGGTGCAACTGCCGACGAAGACCACATCCACCGGCATGCCGCGCATCGGCTGGCCCGGCTTGGCCTGCATGTAATCCAGCGCGCGGTGTTCTTGCGCGTTGCGTGCGGCAGGTACCGGTGCGTCCAGCGCAATGGCCATGCCCGGATGCGTACCGTAGGTGACGGTGGTGCGCACTTGGCTGGCGTCGATATGCACTTCGCGGTCGTAGCGGGCGCCCGCATCGCTGCGCAGGGCGCGCCAGCGAGTGACGGCCGCATCCCACGCGGTGGCGTGTGGTACGCGCGGACGTCCCTTGAGCCATTCGAAGGTGACATCGTCGGGGGCGATCAAGCCGGCGCGTGCACCGGCTTCGATGGACATGTTGCAAATGGTCATGCGCTCGTCCATCGACATCGCTTCGATGGCCGCGCCGCGATACTCGATGACATAACCGGTGCCGCCGTCCACGCCGATCTCGCCGATGATGTGCAGGATCAGGTCTTTCGCGCCGACGCCATGTGGCAAGGGGCCGTCGACATGGATCGCCAGCGTCTTCGGCTTGCGCTGCAACAGGCACTGTGTCGCCATCACGTGGCCGACCTCGGTGGTACCGATGCCGAAAGCCAGCGCGCCGAACGCACCGTGGGTGGAGGTGTGGCTGTCGCCGCAGACGATGGTCATGCCAGGCTGCGTCGCGCCCAGCTCTGGGCCGATCACATGGACGATGCCGCGATCGGCGCTGTCCCAGCCATGCAGCTCGACAGCGAATTCGCGGCAGTTCGACTCCAGCATGGCCACTTGTGCCTTGGCTTCGGCATTCGCATACGGCCGCTCACCGTTGCTGCCTGCGGGCAGGGTCGGCGTGGAATGGTCCAGCGTGGCCAGCGTGCGATCGGGGCGGCGCAGTTTCAGGCCGCGCTCGCGTAGCTCGGTGAATGCCTGCGGCGAGGTGACTTCGTGCACCAGGTGCAGGTCGACATAGAGAATCGCCGGGGTGTCGGGGCTTTCGGGCGCGACGATATGCGCATCCCAGAGTTTTTCGAATAAGGTGCGCGCGCTCATGCGGCCTCCTGCTCAAGGCTTTGCACCGGTGTCAGCCAACCATGGCGGTCATCGGTGCGGCCATCGAACAAACCGAAAAAGGCTTGCTGCAAGGTCTTGGTGATCGGCCCGGGTTTACCGCTGCCGACGGCTTTGCGATCCACCGAGCGCACCGGGGTGATCTCGGCGGCGGTGCCGGTCATGAACACTTCGTCGGCGCTGTACAACGCCTCGCGCGGCAGTTCGCGCTCTTCCACCGGGATGCCCAGGTCGGCGGCCAGCATCATCACGGTTTCGCGGGTGATGCCGGCGAGGATGCCGGCGCTGGCCGGCGGGGTCAGCAGTTTGCCGCGCTTGACCACGAACACGTTTTCGCCGGCGCCTTCGCTGAGTAAACCGTTGTGGCCCAGGGCGATGCCTTCGTCGTAACCGCCACGCCGTGCTTCCAGACCAATCAACTGGCTGTTGAGATAATTGCCACCGGCCTTGGCCCAGCTCGGCACGGTGTTCGGCGCGGGACGCTGCCAGGACGACACGCAGACATCGGCGCCACGCTCAGCGGCTTCGCCCAGATAAGCACCCCAGTCCAGCGCCATGATCGCCACGTCCACCGGCGCGCCGGTCTTCTGCAAAACACCCAGGCCACCGGCGCCGCGAAACACGATGGGGCGCACGTAGGCCGACTTCATGCGGTTGACGCGGATCAGTTCCAGGCAGGCGGCGTTGATGTCTTCTTCGCTGTAGCCGATCTCGATCTCATACACCTTGGCTGATTCGAATAGCCGGCGGGTATGGTCGGCGAGGCGAAAATAGGCTGGGCCTTGCGGGGTTGCGTAAACGCGCTCGCCCTCGAATACCGAGGAGCCGTAATGCAGCGCGTGCGTGCTGACGTGGACGGTGGCCTCGGTCCAAGGCTTGATGTGGCCGTTGTGCCAGAGGAAGGGCGTGCTCATGCAGTAACTCCTTGCGTCTGTAGTGCGGGGGCGAGGGTGGGTGCCGGGGTTTGTCGTTCGATGCGGTTGACGATGGCCAGCGCGGCCAGTGCGGTGGCTTCGACGATGTCGGTGCTGACACCGTGGCCGCGCCAATCGCGCTCGGCATAGCGTGCGATCAGCTGGGCCTGCCCTTGGGCATCGCCACCTTCGCTGACGGCACGTACCTGGAAATGAGTGAGTTCGAGGCTGGCGCCGGTGGCGCGTTCGATGGCGCGCAGTACCGCGTCCACCGGGCCGTCACCGATGGCGGCTTCGCCGACTTCGCGGCCGTCGTCGTGAGTTAGCTTGACCGAGGCCGAGGCGCTGCCGCGATGCGCCACGGTGACGTTGGAGTGAGCCTGCAATTGCACGATGCGCCAAGGGCCGGCCAGATCGGGATCGTGGCCGAGCGCGATGGCTTCCAGATCTTCGTCGTGTACTTCGCGCTTTTTGTCGGCCAAGGCCTTGAAGCGCGCAAAGATGCCATCCATGGCGCTTTCTTCCACCTCGTGCCCCAGCGCCTGCAAGCGCGAACGCAGCGCATGGCGACCGGAATGTTTGCCAAGCACCAGCTTGGTTTCGGCAATGCCGACATCCTGCGGCCGCATAATTTCGTAGGTGCCGCGATGCTTGAGCATGCCGTGCTGGTGGATGCCCGACTCGTGCGCGAAGGCGTTGTCGCCGACCACCGCCTTGTTGCGCGCCACGCTTTGGCCGGTCAGTTGGGTCAGCAGCCGCGAGGTCGGATACAGCTTGCGGGTATCGATGCGGGTATCGACGCCGAAATGCGGCGCGCGCACTTTCAGCGCCATCACGATTTCTTCCAGCGAGGCATTGCCGGCGCGTTCGCCGATGCCGTTGATGGTGCACTCCACCTGGCGTACGCCGGCACTGATCGCGGCCAGGCTGTTGGCCACCGCCATGCCCAGGTCGTCGTGGCAGTGGGTAGAGAAGATCACCCGCTCGGCGCCTTTGACGTGCTGGCGCAGATAGGTGAACAACTCGGCCATTTCGGCGGGGGTGGTATAGCCGACGGTGTCGGGCACATTCAGCGTGGTGGCGCCGGCGGCTACCGCGGCACTGAACACTTCGACCAGATACTCGGGCTCGGTACGGGTGGCATCCTCGGCGGAAAATTCCACCTCGTGACACAGCGCGCGGGCGCGTTCGATCGAGGCCACGGCGGTGTCGAGCACCTGCGCCTTGCTCATGCCCAGCTTGTGTTCGCGATGTAGCGGGCTGGTAGAGAGAAACAGGTGAATGCGCGAGTGGCGGGCGGATTCCAGCGCCCGGCCGGTGGTGTCGATGTCGCCGGGAACACAGCGCGACAAGCCGCAAATGGTCGGTGTTCTCAGCGTGCGGGCAATTTCGGCCACGGCGTTGAAATCATCCGGCGAGGCTTGCGGAAAGCCCGCTTCGATGATGTCGACTCCCAGTGCCTCCAAGGCCTGCGCCAGGCGTAGCTTGGCGCGGCGATCCATCGAAAAGCCGGGCGCTTGTTCACCGTCACGCAAGGTGGTGTCGAAGATGCGTACGCGATCGGCCTCGGCGCTACTCGCGCTTACGCCATCGTCGGATTGAGTGCTGCTGGTTTCCATGCTGGCTCCGTTTGGGTGTGGTCGAAGGCATAAAAAAACCCCGCATCCGTTTCCGGGTGCGGGGTTCTTTAGGAGTATTCAGGTCAGTTTCTAGTTACCTGTACACATGCCCTCAGCCCGCACCCCCGTTGGTAATAAGGAGTACGAGTACGAGGGAAATAAGAAGCTGGCTGCGCAGACGCAGAAGGCCGGCGACCGTTACGAGACGGTTCCTTTCGGCGATGCTGCTGTGGCTGTTGCGCTGCGTCATGTGGTCGAACGTAAAGGGGCTTGTGGGGGCTTGTCAACAGTTACTTTTGAAATTCTTTGTTCTTGTCGATTCCTTCACGTCCGGACGTCCAGATGTCCAGACTCATTTCACGATCAGGGCGATGCGTGTCTGGCGAGGTCATGCAGATAGAGCTGCAAGGCGCGCCGCAGCTGGGTTTGCGCGGCATGGCGAGTGGCCGTGGATGACTCGATTTGCAAAGCCACGGCGGCTTTCATCAATTGCTGTACCACCATGGCCGGTGCACGCAACGACGGCAGCGGATGCGTCGGCAGATGGTTGTGCAAAATGCTGCACAAGCGATCACGGACCTCCTGGCGGATCCCCGGCCCCTGTTCGGCGGAGGCTGCGGCATGTGCCTCGACCAAGACGGCGAAGGATGGATGCTTGCGACGGAAGTCGACGAAAAGGCGGATCAGCCGCGCGGCGAGTTCATCCGAATTCCAGCTGGCGGCCCGGCTGTCCAGACGATCCATGCGCGCGAACAGCACCTTGCTGTGCTCGGCCATCAAGGCCTGGGCCAGCACTTCCTTGGTCGGAAAAAACTGATACAGCGAACCGATCGAAGCCTCGGCCCGGGCGGCGATCTCGGTCATGGTGCTGGCGTCGTAACCCTTCTCGACAAAGCAGAGTGCGGCGGCGTCCAGCAGTGCGGCCACACGCTCGCGGCCGCGTTTTCGCTGCGGCGAACGAACTTGCGGGATTGTTTTTTGTGAGGGCATCCTCATAAACTCCTAAGTGAGGTTGTCCTCACATTTCTGGTTTCGTCTCTTGTAACACGCAGGCTGGAGAATTCGATGGAAAAGCTTGATCCCCGTACGACGGCGCTGGTACTGATCGATCTGCAAATGGGCATTGCCGGTTTTGCCGGTGGCCCGCACACCGCCACTGAAGTATTCACCCGGGCAGCTTCGCTGGCCGCACGCTTCCGCGAGCTCGGCGCGCCGGTAATCCTGGTGCGCGTCGGCTATGCCGCTGATTTTGCCGATGCCTTGCGCCAGCCGACCGATCGCCCGCCGCCCTTGCCGCCGGGTGGCTTGCCGGCCAACTGGTGGGATTTCCCCGAGCAGCTTGCCGTGGCCGATAGCGACATCAAAATCGTCAAGCGGCAGTGGGGGGCATTCTATGGCACTGAGCTGGATCTGCAGCTGCGCCGGCGCGGCATTCAGCGCATCGTGTTGGGCGGCATCACCACCAATCAGGGCGTAGAGTCCACCGCTCGTGTGGGATGGGAGCTTGGTTACGCTCAGGTGCTGGTCGAGGATGCCATGAGCGCCGTCAACACCGAGATGCATCGGTTCTCGGTCGATAACATCATGCCGCGATTGGGCCTGGTGCGTTCGACCGAGCAGGTGCTGGAAGCCTTGAGCTGATGTTGCCGTGGCCTCCCTTCGCTGGGGAGGCCACTTGATTCAGGCAGCGCTGGTCTTTTCCCGTCGTAACGGCACGGTCGGGCTGGAACGCAGCAGCCATTCGCGCAACGCCGCCTCGCTGGCGGCCAGCGGCTCGGCCGCAGCCGGGCGCAGCAGCATGGCGTTCAATGCAGGGGGAATCGGCGGCGCGTAGCCGAGCAAGGGTTGCAGCACCGTTTCGAACTTGGCCGGATGGGCGGTGGCGACCACCACCCATGGCTCGCCATCCACCGGCTCAAGGTCGAGCAAGCGCATCGCCGTAGCGGTATGCGGACAGAACCATGCATCGCCCTCACTGGCGTGCTGCACGATGGTGGCGCGGATGGTGTCGTCGTCCACGCTGTGTGCCTGCAGGGCGGCGCGCAATTCGTCTTCGTGCGGCAGCGTCCAGCGCAGTCGCTCGAAGTTGCTCGGGGCGCCCACGTCCATGGCATTGGCCAGGGTGGCGACGGCGGGCCGTGGCGTGTAGTCGGCGCCGCTGAAGAAATCGGGCAGGGTGGTGTTGGCATTGCAGGCGAACTTGATGCGCCCGATCGGCAGGCCGATCTCGCGTACCCACAAGCAAGCCAGCGCATTGCCGAGATTGCATGGGCGTAGTAGCTCATCTGCGGCAATAGCCGGCCCAGGCTGATGCTGTTGGCCGATGACAAGGGCAACTGTGCCTGCAGCGAGCCGTCGTTGAGCATGGTCTTGACCATGCGTTGGCAGTCGTCGAACGAGCCGTCCACGCGCAGCGCTTGCACGTTGTCGCCAAAGCAACCCAGTTGATGCGCCTGGCGCGGCGAGACCCGTCCATCGGGATACAGAATCACCACGCGCACACCGGGCTGGCGATGAAACGCGGCGGCCACGGCGGCGCCGGTATCGCCGGAGGTGGCGACCAGGATGGTCAGCGGCGGCTCTTGCGCAGGCGGAGCTTGTACGCGCTGCAGCTGCTGGAAACACGCGGCCAGAAAGCGTGCGCCGAAATCTTTGAACGCCGCGCTGGGGCCATGGAACAGTTCCAGTGCCGCAGCATTGGGGCGTCGCGGCAACCCACGCAATGGCGCATCGAAATCGAAGGCCTTTGCACAGATCGATGGCAGTGCGGCGGCCAGCGAACTGTTGGCGAAGAAGGGGGTAAGCAGGGTCGTCGCCGTGCTGGCCAGGTTGGCTTCGGGATCGAATGCCGCCGCATCGAGGCGCGGCAGCGCCTCGGGTACATAAAGGCCGCCGTCTGCCGCGAGTCCGGCAGCGATGGCTTCATCGATACGTACGGCCGGATGCGCGCCGCGGGTGCTGTGGTAAAGCAAAGGCTCGGTCATGCAAGTGCTTCCGTTTCGATAAGGTGCGCTGCCGGGCCGTCGATGGGCGACACCAGGACATCGCTGGGCAGACCCGCTTCGGCGAATGCGGCTGCCATGGCAGTGACGGCAGCCTGCGCATCGTCGCGGTTTTCATACCAGCCGAACACGCTGGGGCCGCCGCCGGAGATGCTAGCGCCCAGGGCGTGATGATCCAATGCAGCTTGTTTCACGCGGGCGAAGTTAGGCACCAGCGGCGCGCGGCGCGGTTCGATCAGTACGTCTTTGAGGCCCTCGCGCACCAGTGCGGCGTCGCTACGAAAACAGCCGGCCAGGACCAGCGCGAGATTACCGCTTTGAGCAACGACATCGGCGAGCGCGAAATCGCCGGCCAGCGCGGCGCGCGCCTTGCGCGTTTCCAGCACCAGGTGCGGATGCACCAGGGCGCAATGCCAACTGCTGGGCACGGGCAGGCGCAGCAGGCGTTCGCGCGTCGCCAATACCAGGCCGCCAAGCAACATCGGGCCGAGGTTGTCGCCATGGCGACTGCCGCTGGCGACGGCTTCGCCTTCGAGCGCGAAACCGTAAAGCGATTCGCGCGGCAGCGGGCGTTCCAGCAAGGCATTGGCGGCGATCAAGGCCGCCACGCACGAGGCGGCCGAACCGCCCATGCCCGAGCCCAGCGCAATGCCCTTGTGCAAGACCAGCTCGAAACCATGGCGCAGGCCAAGCGCTTTGCGCAGCGCAAGCAGGGCCATGCCGGCGGTGTTGCGGCGCGGATCGGTCGGCAAGGTATCGCCGCAGCCGTGGATGGCGGCGATGCGTACTTCGGGCTCGGCGATGCGACGTACTTCGGCGCGATCGCCGGGGCCGGCCACGCTGTGACCGAGGATGTCGAAGCCCACCGCGACATTGGCGACGCTGGCGTAAGCCACCGCATGGGCGGAGAGAGCCGGCTGCGCTCCCGGCATGCCCGGTTCTTGCAGTTGCGCATTCATGACCGGATCTCCAGCCCTTCGGCAATGCGCAGCACATCGGCAAAAATACCCGCCGCCGTCACTTCCGGGCCGGCGCCAGGGCCTTGCACCAGCAGCGGGTTATCGCGATAACGGCGGGTGCTGAACTGCACCACGTTGTCGGTGAGCCGCGTATGCGCGAACGGGTGCCCGTTGGGCAGCACGGTGAGTTTCACGCTGGCATGACCGTGGGCATCCAGATGCGCGCGATGACGCAGCACGCCGCCTTGCGCGCGCGCTTCAGCCAGCCGCGCTGCCATCGGCTCATCGAGTTCTTCCAGCCGCTCCATGAATTCATCCACCGCCAGCGCAGCCAGATGAGCCGGTACCAGGCTTTGTACTTCGACGTTTTCCAGCGACAGCGGCCAGCCCGCCTCGCGCGCCAGGATCACCAGCTTGCGCGCCACATCCATGCCCGAGAGGTCGTCGCGCGGGTCAGGCTCGGTATAGCCCAGGGCATGTGCTTCGCGGACCAGCGCAGAGAAGGGTTGGTTACCGTCATGACGATTGCACAGCCAGGCCAGGGTGCCGGAGAACATGCCCTCGACCGAGGTGAGTTCGTCGCCGGTATCGAGCAGGTCGCGCAGCGTCTGCACCACCGGCAAACCCGCGCATACCGTGGCCTCGTAACGAAAACGCATGCCGCCCGCGCAGGCGGCGCGTATCGCCTGCCAACGGCTTAGCGAGCCACTGCCGGCCAGCTTGTTCGGCGTGACCACATGCAGGCCGGCAGTCAGCCAGGTGGCGTAATGCGAGGCGACGGCATCGTTGGCGCTGCAGTCGATCAACAGCGCATGGCGGCCGTCGATGCCGAGTACATGGGCGGCAAATTCGTTTAAATCGCTTGGCCGCCAGGTTTGCGCGCTATCGCAGCGGCCATTGAGTTCCGGGTCGTCGCTGTCCAGCCACATCCGCTTGCTGGCGGCGACGCCGCAAAGCTTCAGCTCCAGTCCGGCGCGTGCCAGCCGAGGTTGAGTCGCCCGCAATTGATCGAGCAGAGCGCTGCCGACGCGGCCTGGGCCAATCAGGCCCACGGCCAAGCTACGGCGACGAGTGGTAGTCACCGGCAGCGCCATGGCATGCGGTGGTAGCGATGCTTCAAGTGATTGCGGTGCACTGACGTTCACGGTATTGCCTCCGGTCTGGGGGCCCGTGCTCGTTGTGGCGGTATCGGAGTGTGCCGGCCCGCCTCATCGAGGGCGGGGCCGTTGCGTGGAAGAAGCTATTCGCGCAAAGACACCCACCCCGACACGGTGGTAATCGTGGTCGTGGTGGTAGTCGTGGCGGTGGTGAGCATGGAACCGATACGCAACGCCATACGCCCGGTGTGAACCGGTGCGGAAAACATCATGGCTGGCGAAGTGATCGGTGACATAGGCCTGACCATAGATCGATTGTTGCGCTGCGGTCAACAACTTTATTGTGAAGTTTGGGTGACGCGATAGCGCTGGCAGATCTGGCTTGGCAGCTGGATTTTCGGCCTATTCGTCGGTGCCATGCCGTGCCTGGCCGGGTCGCGCATGGGCGTGCGTTGAGGGGGCATCGAGCCGGCGACGTAAGCACTCAGGCTTACGCGAGGACGATGTCGATACCGAGCGCGACGAAAGGATCGGTCAGCGCCACCGGGGTCGCTTTTTCGACCACGATGCTGCTGGCGGCGGTGGCGGCCGCGACCACATAGGCCGAGGCCGTGTGGAGTTTTTCCGACGAGGCGAGCACCACGGTTTCTGCTGCTTGCGCGGCCAGCGCGCGTTTGACGTAAGCCTCTTCCAGGTCGCCGGTGCTCAGCCCCGCGGTGGGGTGCACGCCGGTGACACCCATGAAATACATATCGGCGCGGATATGGCTGATCGCCTCGATCGCCGCCGCACCGACCGCGACCACCGAGTGCTTGAACAGCCGTCCGCCGATCAACACCACCTCGATGCCTGCATGTTCGGCCAACACCACCGCCACGCTGGGGCTGTGCGTCACCACCGTTGCCTGCAAGGTGGTCGGCAGTTGACGTGCCAGCTGCACGGCTGTGGTGCCGCCATCC
The DNA here is from genome assembly GCF_026283955.1 of Dyella silvatica. Lineage (GTDB taxonomy): Bacteria > Pseudomonadota > Gammaproteobacteria > Xanthomonadales > Rhodanobacteraceae > Dyella_C > Dyella_C silvatica. The sequence continues at coordinate 20,128 of NZ_JAPDPE010000001.1, forward strand.
AGGATGACGATTTGTCCGGGCTGGATCATTTGCGCGGCGGCGCGGGCAATCGCCATCTTGGCCGTCGTGGCAATGTGTTCGCGCTGGGCAAAATCCGCTGCCGCCGGTGAGGCCGGCAGCGCGCCGCCATGCACGCGCTGAAGCAGCCCTTCGGCGGCCAGCTCGCGCAGATCCCGCCTGACGGTGTCTTCGGACACCCCAAAACCTTCGCTAAGCGTCTTGGCCACGACCTGGCCGTCGCGCTTGAGGGCGCCGAGGATAGCTTGCTTGCGATGAGAGGTCAGCATGGCGATTGCACGATAATTCTTGAAATTGCACGAGATTGCACGATACGGTATCTGCCCGCCGATTGTCTACCTTGGGAGCAAACCGCCATGCATAAAACCGCCGAACGGGTCCGTGTGATCGATAGCCAGGTGCTATCCAACGATTGGTATCTGCTGAAGAAAACCACTTTTGACTTTCTGCGCGCCGATGGCAGCTGGCAGCGGCAACATCGCGAAACCTACGATCGCGGCAACGGTGCCGCCTTGCTGTTGTACAACCGGCAACAGCGCAGCGTGGTGCTGACGCGGCAGTTTCGCTTTCCGGCCTACGTCAACGGGCATCACGGCATGTTGATCGAAGCGCCAGCCGGCTTGCTCGACCAGGCCACGCCCGAGCAACGCATACGCGCCGAAGTGGAAGAGGAAACCGGTTATCGCTTGAGCGCAGTCAGCAAAGTCTTCGAGGCGTTCATGAGCCCCGGCTCGGTCACCGAGAAACTGTTTTTCTTCATGGCCGAATACGACGCCGCCAGCAAAGTCGGCGACGGTGGCGGGCTGGCCGAAGAAGGCGAAGATATCGAAGTGCTGGAACTACCCTTCGAGCAGGCGATGGCGATGATTGCGCGTGGCGAGATCGTCGATGGCAAAACCATCATGCTGCTGCAGTATGCGGCGCTGCATGTCTTTGCTTGATGGGGATGCTGGCGCGGTGTTGGGATTCGCTGCCCAACACCACGCCAGCCAACCCTCGCGGGGTGCTTAACGCGTCAAGTCGATCGCATAGGTGGCGTTGCCTTCGCCGTTGTCGCACAGCTGGCGAATGGTCGACAGGCCGGTGGCATGCGCCACATCCTGCTTGCCGGCGGCGCCCTTGAAGACAATCGGGCCTGCCGTTTTCAGCGGGGCGAAACGCCACGAGGTGGGCTGCAGATCTTTGCTGCCGATCTGCTGTTGGCGTTGCAGCCACTTGGCCAGGATCTCGCGCGCGCCATCGGGTGCGGCGAGTACGATGTTGTTGCCGTCGAGGCCGGGGAAGTTACCGCCACCGCTGGCCCGGTAGTTATTGGTGGCGACGATGAAGAGTTGTTTCGGGCTGACTGGCTTGCCCTGGAAAGTCAGCCGGGTGATGCGCTGGCCGACCGGCTTGGAGACATCAATGGTGTAGGCGATGCCGCCCTGGATCTGGTCGAAATTGAATCCGGGGTAGTGGTCATTGATCAACGCTTGCTCGCCGGCCTTGCTCGGGTCGATACGATTGAAACGTTCGGCGGATTTCTCCAGCCACGCCTTCAGCCCGGCGCCATCGACTTTCACCGCGGCGAGGGTGTTGGGATAAAAGTACAAATCGGCGGCGCTGCGCAGGGTTAGCGGGCCGGCGGCGACATCAGTGTAATCGTCGGGGCCGCCAAAGCCGGTGCGAAAGGCCGCGGCCGCGGAAAGCACCGGCAGCTTGGCCAGTTCCGGGTGCAGCTTCGGCAGTTCATTGATGACGTAGTCGCGCTGGGCGGCATTGACGGCGGCCAACGCGGTCATATTGCCTTCGTCGGCAAAATAGCTGCTCATGCGCAGCGCGCTTTCGCCGATGGTGGTGTTGACGTGGGCCACGGCGGCTTCATGGGCCTGAGCCACCAGCGGTGCGATCACCGGATCGACCGGCACGCATTCATTTTTCTTCGGGCAGATCGGGCGCACTTCGCTATGCGTCTGGGCTTTGTCGATCACCCAGTGGCCGTTCTGCCGATCCAGCGCCAGCTTGATCACGCCAAGGTCTTTGCCGAAGAAGCCGGCCATCACCGCAGGCGTGCCGCGCACGAAGCCGCGCTTGGCATCCACGTCCTGCATGCTCTCGTAATGCGGGCCGGGGAACTCAGTGTGCGAGTGTCCCAGCAGCAAGACGTCGATGCCCGGGATGGCGGCGAGGTACCAGCCGCCGTTCTCCATCTCTGAGGTATAGGTGTCGGTGTTCAAGCCGCCATGCAGCACGGCGACGATCAGGTCGGGGTGTTGCGCTTGCAGCTCTGGCAGATAACGTTTGGCCGCTTCGACCACGCCCGTGACGGTGACCTTGCCGGCGAGGTTTTGTTTGTCCCACTCCAGAATCGGCGGCGGCGTAAAGCCGATGATGCCGATTTTCAACGGCGCGCTATGAGTCTTGCCGCTGGGGTCGGTGACCTGGATGTTTTTCTCGACCACGGCCCAGGGCTTGAAGATCGGCTGGCCGTCCCGTGCGCTGTACACATTGGAAAGCACCAGCGGGAAATGCGGCCCGGCGCAGCGATCGCTATGGCCGCCTTCGACATTCATCGGCGTGCCGGTGACCTGCGACAGAAAGGGCAGGCCGTAGTTGAACTCGTGATTGCCGGCGGTGCCGCCGTCGTAGCCGATGGCGTCCATGGCGCGGTAAATCGCCAGCTCTTCATCACAGCCGATCGGCTTGACCTGGGCCTGGTAGTCGGCCAGCACGGTGCCTTGAATGGTGTCGCCGCTATCGAACAGGAAGTTATTGGGAAACTCCGCCCGCGCGCGGCGGATCAGCGTGGTGGTGCGCTCGTAGCCCAGGCTGCTGTCGGGCTTGACCTTGTAATAGTCGTAACTGAGCACGTTGGCATGCAGGTCGGTGGTCTCCAGAATCGCCACGTCCGCACGCGTGCCGTCAGCCAGCGGCCTCGCTTGCTGCGGTGCGGTGGCGCAACCGGCAAGCAGGGCGGCGGCAAAAGCCGTGAGAGAAACGAGGCGTGGCGGCATGGGCATGGTGTTTCCATTGCTGACGAACAAGCCGCGCAACGTAGCAGATCGAGATGACGCTTCGTTAGGTGCCCCGCATGGCGCCAAACCCTGGCCGCTGTGCGGATTTAGCCCGGTGGTGAGGCGATCCAGCGTTGGGCTTTGCTGCGCGGGTGACATGGCCGGCAGATTGCATCGAGCGAGAAGGCTTGCGTGAAGCTGTCTTCCAACGAGGATGATTATTATTTGGGCGCATTTTAGAAAGAAATTAGATTAATGATGGTTATGATTATCAATACAAATTCATGCGAACTCGTTTTGACGATTTATTTTTTGTGACCTGAGTGGAGTATCCGCGGGGCAAGTTATTGCTATTTATTATGGGTTAATAATTTTAAGAATTGGTGCTTTAGCTGGGCTGGCGCCATTATCGCGGCCGCATTTGCCGTGCATTAACTTACGCTTTGCAGACTCGCCGCTGTCGTTATTTGTTGCTGCGTTAGCGATGTGCGCCAAGACATAATGAATACGTAATGATTATCTTTGTTATCGGGATGAGTCGAATGGCGGATGCGGATGGCATTGATACGGCCGTTTAATCGGTTCGTAAGCCATGTTGTCTTGCGGCAAATCGGCACGCTGGCTGCGGCCGAACGATTTTGCGTGAAGGTGCTTTCACATAAATGGTTGTTAGAACAATAGGTTGTCTTGTCATGTCTTCTTGATTAGGGTCAACGGATTCGTCAATGGGAGAGGTTGACGGATGGTTTCGTTAGGGAATCAGGCAGATCACTGCCTGCATGCACGCACTTCAAATATGAGCCTGCAGGGACTGTAAGGGGCGGGCTTTAGTTGGGTGTTGACGAAATCGCGGGGTAATTCGGTGCAATAAACAGTCCCGTTAATGCGGCGACGCAAAGCCTGTGGCCACGCCGCCGCAACGGGTTCTTTTGTCCTATTTTTATGGGGTAATAAAATGTCCGATTACACGAAAAGCGGCTTGCTTAAAGTAGTCGCTGCTTCGGCCTTGCTTAGCCTGGTGGCAGGCGCGGCGGCAGCGAGCAGCGATGCTGCAAACAATGGAGCGGCACAGCAAAATGGCGCGGCACAGCAAAATGTATCCAACCCTTACTCGCCGCGTTACGGGCACCCTTATCGTCATGGCGCGATTCCCACCCGGGATGCCTTGAACAGAATGAGGCAGTACTCGGTCATGCATGCACAGCCTGCGGTTACCGGCACCGAGACGCTTAGCTTCGGCGGCGGCGTGGACGGTATTGGCGTCACCAGCGGCACACCCAAGGTATATCTGGTGGTTTACGGTAGCCAATGGGGTACCGCCGGCACCGATGCCAATGGCAATACCACCCTGTCCAACGATGCCGACGGCGCCGTGCCTTATCTGGAAAGCATGTTCAAAGGCCTGGGTACCGGCGGCGAACTGTGGTCGGGCACGATGACCCAGTATTGCGATGGCCCCCTGGTGGCCACCGGCGCGACCTCTTGCCCGTCAGGCGCACCGCTGATCCATTACCCGACCGGTGGCCCATTCGCCGGTATCTGGTACGACAATTCAGCCGCCTCGCCTGCCTCGGCTACCGGTGCGCAGCTGGCACAGGAAGCGATTAACGCGGCACAGCATTTCGGCAATACCACGGCAGCATCCAATCGCTATGCGCAGTACGTGATCCTGTCGCCATCAGGCACCACGCCGGATGGATTCAACACGCCCAGCGGCAGTTTCTGCGCATGGCATGACTGGAACGGTGACCAGAGCGTGACTTCGCCGGTGGGCGATGTCGCTTTCACCAATATGCCGTATGTCGCCGACGCTGGTTCCAGTTGCGGTCAGGGCTTCGTCAATAGCGGCAGTGCGGGCACCCTGGATGGTTTCTCGATCGTCAATGGTCATGAGTACGCCGAAACCGTTACCGACCAGAACCCGGCAGGTGGCTGGACCAATACCACCGGCTCGTCCTTCAACGGTCAAGAAAACGGTGACGAGTGCGCCTGGCTCTCTTCGGGCCAGGGCGCGTCGGCCAATGTGACCATGGGCACCGGCACCTTTGCCATGCAAAGTACCTGGTCGAACGATACCAACCAGTGCGAAATCGCCCATCCGATCGTGGGTGGCGGTGGCGGTGGCGGTACGCCGACGGCTAATTTTGGCTTTACGACCAGCGGTCTGACGGCCAATTTCACCGACAGCTCCACCGATAGCGGCGGCTCGATTACGTCGCACTCATGGACCTTTGGTGACAGCACTTCGTCGACTGCCACCAATCCGAGCCACACCTATGCGGCCGCTGGCAGCTACAGCGTGACCGAGACGGTGACCGACAGCGCCAGCGGGAAAAGCAGCAGCAAGACGCAGTCGGTAACGGTTAGCAGTGGCGGTGGTTCGACGCAGCTGCTGGGCAATACCGGTTTTGAAACTGGTACCGCGGCACCATGGACGATGACGGCTGGTGTGCTCAACAACGACACCACCAGCGAACCTGCACACGCGGGTTCGTGGGATGCATGGCTTGACGGTTATGGCAGCTCGCATACCGATACCGTGGCGCAGACGGTAGCGATCCCGGCAGGCAAGACCTCGGCGACGCTGCAGTACTACCTGCATATCGATACCGCCGAAACCACCACGACGGCAGCCAATGACACCTTCAAGGTGCAGGTGTTCAACACCTCGGGTACCTTGCTGGCGACGCTGGCGACGTTCTCCAACCTCAACCACAACACCGGTTATACCGTGCACAGCAGCAGCCTGGCTCCGTACATCGGCAAGACCGTGGTGATCAAGTTCACCGGTACTGAGAATGCTTCGCTGCAGACTTCCTTCGTGATCGATGACGTCACCCTGACCGTGCAGTAAGCGCTCTCCTGCAAGCGGCTGACCCGTTGTCAGCCGCTTGTTGCAAAGGGCAGGGATGCATTAGAAATCCCGGAAAACCCGGCTCGCGAGGGCCGGGTTTTTTTTGCTGTTTTGCCAGGCTACCCAGGCGCAGCCGGCGAAAGCACCCTGTCGCCAGTCATGACCGGCCGTTGGTTGCGGTTACGCCTGGCCGCCGTAGAATCGTGGCCCGCGTCACACTAAGCTGGAACAGGGGACTCTCGACACATGCTGAACATTCCGTTTCGCTCCAAGCGAAACATCGCCGCCTGCCTGGGCGCCGCCGTTTTCTTTGCTATCAGTGTGTACGCAGCTGCGTTGCAAGAGCCGGAATGGCTGCAACGGTTATTCATTTCAGCGTTGATGATCTGCACCTTGGGTGCATTGATCTTTGCCTTTGCCCGTATCGCCATGGCGCTGGTGGTCAGCGGCGGCCTGTTCCTGGCGTTGAAATTTCTTTCCGTGCTCAAGCTGCGCTATCTCGATTCACCGCTGATCGCGGCGGATTTCTACTACTACGCGCGCAGCAGCCTGGTGGAGACCTTGCGGCATTACCCGCACCTGTTCGCCTTGTGCCTGGGGCTGTGCATATCGGTGCCGCTGGTGCTGTGGCTGGCATGGCGCTGGGATAAGCGCCTGTTCGCCGGCATGGGCCAGCGCCGCATGTTGATGCTGCGCATCGGCGGCAGCTTGCTTGGCGCTTGCGCTTTCTGGGTTTGCCTGTTGCCCAGCGGTCCGTTTGCCCAGGCGCATTCGAAAGATGTCTGGGACAAATTGTCCGACGATGCGCAGCTGACCAATTTCTTCATCAATATGCGCGACTCGCAGGTGCGCCTGCCGCCGCGCTCCAGCGATGCCATCGCCGAGCAGAACTGGGCCGATACCGCACGTGGCCGCCCCGGCAGCTTGCCGCCGCCGTACCCGGACATCGTGCAGGTGCTCGAAGAAAGCACCTTTGACCCGTCGATTTACACCCAATGCACGATTCCCGAATGCAAGGTATCGCTGTTTCAGCCGGATGCGCGCACCCGCGCCAGCGGCATGTTGCGCGTGCATACCTGGGGCGGCGGTACCTGGGTAAGCGAGTTTGCCGCCCTGGTCGGGATGCCGCAGGACATCTTCGGCTCCGGCGGCATGTACGCGCCCTTCGTGCTGGCCCCGCATGTGGCCGATTCGCTGCCGCGCCAGTTGCAGCGGCTGGGGTATTTGACGGTCGGCATCTTTCCTACCAATGGCAATTTTCTCAATGGCCGCAATGCCTATCAGGCCTATGGCGTCGATCAGGTCTACGATGCGCCGCAGCTTGGCCTGGTGGAGTGGGAAGAGACCGATACGCAGATGTTCCAGGCGGCCAAGCGCATCTACGACAAGGTGAAAAAGCCGGGGCAGCCGGTTTTCATCATGGTGCTGACCTTGCAGCAGCACGGGCCGCACGATATGGATCCGTTGTCGAGCCTGCCGGCGCCTTTCAATCGCGGTTTGCTGCCGAAGCTGCCCACCCGCCTGGGCCTGAATCTCAGTGCTTATCTGGCGAACTTGCAACAGTCCGATCAAGCCATGCGCGGGCTGGAGAAAGATTTTCTGGATCGCGAGCAGCCGACGGTGTTGATGCATTTTGGCGATCACCAGCCATCGTTCAGCGGCCTGATTCGCGGGATGCCGCGCACGCTGTCGGCGGAGCAGGAGCCGTACCGGAACTATCTGACGTATTTCATGCTGAAGAGTAATTTTGCGGGGGCGCAGTTACCGCATTACTCGACGCTGGATATCGCTTATCTGCCTAGCATGGTGTTGCAGGCGGCGGGGTTGCCGGCGGATCCGTATTTTTCGGCGGCTACGGTGTTGCGGGATCGTTGTGGGGGGCTTTATAACGATTGTGCGGTGCCGGGGTTGTTGGATAGCTATCACGCTTGGATTTTTAATCGGTTGCATGTTTATCAGTGATGGGTGGGGGCTGCTCTGCGCTCCACTTTTAAGTGGTTGGGCTTTTCGCTTGTTGGTTGTGTTGTCGTGACCTGGCTCGCCTGCGGCGGGCTTTCGGCCTCCTGCCGGAGGCCGAGTCACTTTTCTTTGCGTGGCCAAAGAAAAGTAACCCAAAGAAAGGCCAACCCCGCTTGTCGCCCTACGGGTGCGTGAGGTCTGGCCGGGCTTTTCGCCAGGGCATCCTGCCCTGGCGAAAAGGCATGGGCATCCTTGCCCATGCCCCTGCGGGCCTGGTCGTCCAGCCCTCACCGACGCACAGGGGCCTTTGACGTCAAAAGCCAAAAGCCAGAATCGTGGTAGGTGGCGGTGGGGTGAATGAGCTGTGATGTTTGCGCTGATTTTCAGCCTTGCGGCTTTGGCCCCTCCCCTACGTGTAGGGGGAGGTTGGGAGGGGGTACGTCGGGGCTCAGTGGCGCTCGGGTTTTGCCAGGTCGAAATAAGTCCAGCGTTTGCCATCGGATTCGAGCTGTTTGAGTTGCGGCACAAAGCTGCGGCGGCAGCCGCTGACTCGCTCTTCACGAACCAGTTCCGATGATGCGGTGAGCGCATCCGTCTCATAAATATCCATTCGCGATGGATGTCCGTGGTGAACATTCTTTCAGTAACCATCGGTAAGGAGATCGTAGTCATGCCGAAGACCTCAAAGTACGCGTGCTCGACCAAGCTCGTTATGGCTTTGGCCATGATCGGCATGTCGAACGTCATTTACGCCCAGCAAGCCGATACTTGGATATCCACCCATACGCAGGCATTCATTCCAGCGGCCGCCAACGGTGCCGCGGCTTTGTCCGCGCCGTCGTTGAGAGACGACTTGCGCTTGGCAAGCCAGCAGGCATCTGCGTTGCCTGGAGATACGACGCTAGCGATCACCGTCACGTTGAATATTCGCGATGAGGCAGGGTTGAACGACTTCGTGCAAGCCGTCAGCAATCCGGCGGACTCGCGCTATAGAAAATTCCTGAAACCAGGACAATTCGCCAAGCAATACGCGCCTACCGCCGAAGCGGTGGCAAAGGTGGTGGCCTATTTGCGACGTGCGGGATTGACCGACATCACGGTCAGTCGAAGTCGCCTGCTTGTTTCGGCGCGAGGCAGTTCCGCTGCTGTGGCGAGCGCGTTTCATACCCGCTTGTTGCAGTTCAACTATCGCGGCCGGGACGTTTTCGCCAACGCCGGCGCGGCGCAGGTGCCCGCTGAACTGGGGGGCATCGTGCAATCGGTGTTTGGTTTGCAGAACGTGTCGGAATTCCGGCATCGGCGCCATGCATGATCCCACCGAGTTCGCCACCATCTACCACGTGGGTGACACACCTGCCGCCACCGACACCATGGTCGGGATTATCGCGGCAGGGGATCTGACTCAGGTCGAGCAGAACCTGGATGATTTCGTAAGCCAGCACCAGTTGGATGCGCCTGCCGTGCACGTGGTCAATGCGGGCCCCGCGGGTAGCCCCTATGAGAACGACGACGCGGGCAACGGCGAATGGTCGATGGATAGCCAGACCATTATCGGAGTCAGCGGTGGCGTGAAGGGTTTGATCTTCTACGCCGCGCCCGATAACGGTCAGGAAGTAAGGCCGGTCACTCCGGAAAATATCATTTATGCCTACGATCGGGCGGTGGGCGACGACGTGGTGAAGGTGATCAGCGATTCGGCTGGCGGGGACTCGGAGGACTACTACAAGTCAGAGGGCTACCTCGACGCCGCCAACGTACTGTTCAAGCAGGCGGTGGCGCAGGGGCAGACGATTTCGGTCGGCTCAGGCGATGACGGCGCCTACGACAGTGTTTATGACGGGATCAATCCCAAGAGCCCGACTGATTATTCTGTGGACGGTGAAGCCGCGTCGCCTTATGTCGTCGCCGTAGGCGGCACCACGCTTTACACCAATGGCACCACTTACAGCAGCGAAACGGCCTGGAGCAGCACGGGCGGTGGGGTGAGCAAGTACGAAGCGATACCTGCCTGGCAGACTTCCGTACTCGGCTCTTCGGCGACCAAGCGAGGGCTTCCGGATGTGGCCTTCGACGCTGATCCCAGTTCGGGTGTCCTGGTGGACCTGGGCGGATTCAGCGAGCCGATCGGTGGCACCAGTTTGTCGGCACCGATTTTCGCGGCGCTCTGGGCTCGGCTGGAAACCGCGCATGCCAATCAATTGGGTTTTGCGGCGCCATGGCTTTACCGGTACATCGCCAAGAATCCAGTGGTGGTCCATGACGTGGTCGAGGGCAATAACGGCCAGAACGGTTATGGCTATTCGGCCAAGCGGGGCTGGGACTATGTCAGTGGCTGGGGCAGTCTGGACGTCCAGGCGTTTAATCGGTTGTTGCCGGTTGTTGCTAACTAGAGATGGCAGATAGGGAAGGGGAGTGCCGCAGGCTGGCACTCCCTGAGTTAGGCGGCGTGGCCTGTTGCGGCTTCGTTATCGGGGTCGCAACGGGTGTTGCTGCATGCCGGTGGGGGGTGTTGTCGCGGGTTGTCGCCTGCGGCGTGTTTCGGACCCCTTCCGGGGTTCGAGTCACTTTTCTTTGCGTGGCCAAAGAAAAGTAACCCAAAGAAAGGCCAACCCCGCTTGTCGCCCTTCGGGTGCGTGAGGGCTGGCCGGGCTTTTCGACAGGGCTTCCTGCCCTGGCGAAAAGGCATCGACGTCCATGTCGATGCCCCTGCGGGCCTTTTCGTCCAGCCCTCACCGACGCACAGGGGGCCCTGATGTCAAAGGCAAAAACAAGAGCAACGGCAACGGCAACATCAGGAGCAGGTGTGGTGTTCGCGTTGATTCTCAGACTTGCCGCTTTGGCCCCTCCCCTGCGACCAAAGGGAGTCCCCTTTTTGGGACTGGCAGGGGGAGGTTGGGAGGGGGTACGTCGGGGCTCAGTGGCGCTCGGGTTTCGCCAGGTCGAAGTACGTCCAGCGCTTGCCATCGGACTCAAGCTGCTTGAGTTGCAGGACGAAGCTGTAGCTGGTGGCGGGCAGGGGGCTGCCGTCGATGCGTTGGGTGGTGAGGCCGGTGGCGGGTTGGCTGGGGCGCAGTTCGGCGGGCTGCACGTGGTAGGCCTCGAGCGGCTGGGCGAGCGGGCCGGTGAGGGCTTCGTGGAGTACGCGGCCTTGCGCGCGCGGCAGGGGCAGGTTCAATAGCGCGGCGATGGTGGGGGCGACGTCGACGTTGCCGCTGGGCAGGCTGTCGCGGAAGCCGTTGCGGAAGCCGGGGCCGTTGGCGAGCAGGGTGTTGTGTACGTCGATCGGGCTGAAGCTGCCGTGTTCGCCGCGCTCGTTGCTCATGCTGGCGTATTCGGTGCCGCGAAAACCCTGGATCACGGCATCGGCATCCCAGGCGTAGCTGAGGATGATGTCCGGGCCGCGTGCGGCGTTTTCGAGATGCACGTTCTCCGCCGGCAAGGTGCCGGGGATATTGCCGTAGCGTTTGGCGACGAAGATCGCGCCGATGTATTCGCGTGATTGCAGGAAGCGCACCGTGCGCTTCACCACTTCGGCATCGTGTTCGGGCTGGTAGAGGTATTCGGTACCGCCGTTGGAGGCGATCACCAGTGCGCCCTTGGGTAGGGTTTCCGGCAGTTTGTAGCTTGGCGTGGTGTATGCGGCGGGTTTGCCGCAGAGGTGGCCATCGTCGTCGTAACGGCTGGATATCAGTTGTGAGCCGTCGGCGCGCAAGCCGTTCATCACCGGCGCGTAAATGCAGCCGGTGCCGTCGAAGGCGCTGATGCCGCCCTTGCTCAGTGCATCGGCCAGGCGCACCGCGCCGGAGGTGGAATAGCCCCAGTCGTTATCGACATTGCTGACGCGGCCATCATTGAGCTGGCGCAGCGGAAACAGATCGCGCGGGCCGGCGATATTGCTGTGGCCGTGGTCGGAGACCACGATGATATTGGTGTCTTGATCCATGCCCAGCGCTTTCAGCTTCGCTTGCAGCTGACCGAGCACTGCGTCCTGCGCTTTCAGCGCCAGATGGAACTCCGGCGAGCCGACGCCGTACATGTGCTGGGTGGTATCGGGATTGCGCAGCCACACCACACTGAGATCAGGGCGATGTTTGGGCAGCACCTGCTCCAGATAAACCTTCATCATCCAGGCGTTCGACGCGGCCGGGGTGGTGTCGGCCGCGGCCGTGGCATCGGAGGTCACGCCGTCTTTCAGCGTCAGCATCTTGCCTTGTTCGGTCGGCGAATCGTTGTCTTCGCGCAAGCTCAGCTGGCTGCTGTTATAGGTGGTCGCGGTGTGCGCGGGCAGCGGGTAACCGGCTTGCTGCAACTCTTTGGCAAAGCTCAGCGGCAGTACGGTGTTCTCATCGAGCAACAGGCCGCCTTCTTTGTAGTCCTGCAAAAACGCCGGGCCGGATTTACCGATCACCACCGTTTTCAGGCCGGCTTTTTGCGCGGCGGCGAACAGCGTCGGCAACTCCAGCAGCTCGTGTTTGTAGTGCGCGTCGAGATCGCGCAGCACTTGGTAATCCTCGGTGAAGATCGGCGCCTGGAACTCCACGGCCTGGCCTTTGGCATCCAGCCCGGTGCTGCCGGGCGCCCAGAAGCGATTGCCGTAGAAGCCCAGCGGCCCCGGGAAAGCACCGGTGGCGAACGACGATGCGTTGGCCATGGTGAAGGTCGGATAGGTCGAGTGATTGTCTTCGAAATAGCTGCCGTTCTGGCTTAGCGCAAGCAGGTTGGGCGTGTCCTCGGCACTGATCGCATCCGGCCGCATGCCGTCCCATACAAACAGGATCACCCGATGCGCAGGCGCGGCGAATACCGCTGGCGCCGACATAGTGGCGAAAAGGGTGGCACAGGCAAGCAGGCGCATCGTGCGCCGGAAAGGACGGGACATGCAAAAGCCTCGGATCATCGCGCGGGTGAACCACACATGCTGAGCAATGCATGTTGCAGTTTGGTGTCTAGCGCGGATTGGGCTCACGTTGACTTCTTCGCGCCTTTGCTCTTGCTTTCGACGGTGGCGCTACGTGCGGTGATTTTGCGGGTTTCCTGCCGCATGATTTCGATCCAGCGAGTCAGATAGTCGTGGATCGTTTCCATTTGCTCGACGCTGTAGCGCTTGGTCATCGTTCGCGATTGATCGGCGATCGACTCATAGATCGGCATCAGCGCTTGCAGCTGTGGCGAGTGTTTCAGTTGCAGCAGCACTTTGCGGCGATCTTGCTCGGAGCGTTCGCGCAGCACCAGCTCGGCGCGTTCCAATCGATCGATCGCGGCGGTGATGGCGCCGGTGGTCAGGCCAGTTTCGCGCGCCAGATCCCCGGGTGTCTGAGCGACCCCGCGCTGGATGTAATCGAGACATTTCATGTCGGTGGCCGAGACCCCGGCGAGCGAGGCGATGGCCTGGTGGAACAGGATCGTACGGGCGCTGAACTCGCGCCCGATATCGGTGCTGAGCGCTTGTTCCAGGCGATTTTTACGGGCGGCTTGTTCTTTCATCCGCTTACGCTATCATTATCTCAATTATCAAGATATTTAATAAATGAGATAGCTATGGCTAAGCGAGTGGCGGTGGTGGGTGGCGGCATCGCGGGGCCGGTGCTGGCGATCTTCTTGCGTCAGGCCGGCTTCGAGGTGACGGTTTATGAGGCGCTGGCGATGCCAAGCGAGCAGGGCGGCGGCATTGGTCTCGGCTGCAATGGCATGCGCGTGCTGCGTGCCGCCGGGTTGGAGGATGCCGTGCGCGCGGCCAGCGTGCGCCAGCACGGTTGGAGCATGCAAAGCCAGCGCGGGCGGCGTCTGGTAGAGGTTTGCGTGGATGAGCAGGCGCGCTACGGCATCACCTCCGTGCTGATGGCACGCACAGCGCTACAAGCCATTTGCTCGCAGGGCATGCAGTTCGCCGGGGCCTCGATACGCTATGCAAAACGCGTGACGGCGATCGAGGACCAGGAAGGCCAGCCGGTAGTGTTGCGCTTTGAGGATGGCAGTCACGCCGAGGCGGATATGGTCGTGGCGGCCGACGGCATCCGTTCCAGCGTGCGGCAGCTGATCATGCCCGACGCGCCGGGGCCGGTTTACACCGGGCTGATTGCGCCGGGTGGTTTCAGTCCTTGCGTGTCGAAGGAGGCTTTTGCGGCGGGCGCCGGCAAAAGTATTCAGATGACCTTGGGCCAGCGCGGTTTCTTTGGCATGGCCGATGTATTGACCCCGGCCGGGCCGCGCACCATGTGGTGGAGTACGGCAGAAGGTCCGCTGCCGGATCGCGAGGCCGATCGGCGGCTGACCCTGCAGGATCGCAAAGCCGCCTTGCTACGCATTCATGGCGACTGGCCGCAGCCGATTGCGCAATTGATCGAAAGCACCGAAGAGATTCTTCCGTTCGCGATTCACGATGTGCCCAGCCTGCCTTCGTGGAGTAAAGGCCGGGTACTTTTGATCGGTGATGCGGCCCATGCAGTAGCGCCGCATTCGGGACAAGGTGCATCCATGGCGCTGGAAGATGCGCAAATGCTGGCGAAACTGTTACGTGAAAACAGTGACGACGTGCCTGCCGTCTTCGCTCGTTTCGAGCGCGAGCGCCGCCCGCGCACCGATCGGGTCATTGCGCTCGGCCGCCAGCGCGGTGCGCAGAAACACAGCCGTTCATTACTGGCCTACTGGGCACGGATATCGATGATGCGGCTGTTGTTGCCGATCTTTGCGCGGCGGCCGGAAGACTGGCTATTCGACTATCGTGTCGAATAGCCGTCCAAACCTCAGTCGTACGACGTGGCTATGCCGCCGATCCAGGTCTCGCGCACGGTCAGATCGTCGTCGAGTATCGCGAAATCGGCGCGCTGCCCAGCCACCAGGTGACCTTGCGTACGCTCCAGCCCAATCCATGCGGCCGGATAACTGCTGGCCATGCGCGAGGCTTCGGCCAGCGGCAGGCCAAGCATGTTGACGGCGTTGCGCACGGCGCTGGCCATGTCCAGGGCGGAGCCGGCGAGTACGCCGTCGTCGCTTTGGCAAACGCCATCGCGGGCGACGATGGTCTGGCCGTTGAGCACGTAGTCGGGACGATCGGCGCCGACTGGCGGCATCGCATCGGTGACCAGCACGCTCTTGCCGCGCGCCTTGGCGGCAATGGCGATGCGCAAGGCCACCGGGTCGACATGATGGCCGTCGACGATCAGGCCGCACCAGCTATGCGGATCGTCCAGCGCGGCGCCGACCACGCCGGGTTCGCGGCTGCCCAGTGGGGTCATCGCGTTATACAGATGGGTAAAGCCGCGGATGCCGGCGTCGAGCGCAGTGCGGGTGGTGGCGTAGTCGGCTGCGGTATGGCCGGCGACCACGATCACCCCGGCGGCATTGAGCTGGCGGATAGCATCCAGCGGCACCCGCTCAGGCGCCAGGGTCAGCATCACCACGCCGCGGTTACCGACAGTAAGCGCGGCCAGATCATCGGCGGTGGGCTGGCGGAACAGATGAGCATCGTGAATGCCTTTGCGCGCGGTGGCCAGAAAAGGGCCTTCGACGTGGATGCCGAGCACGCCGGGCACGCCTTCCTCGATCGCTGCGTTGACGGCGGCCAGCGCGGCGAACATCACCTCGGCCGTATCGGTAATCAGCGTGGGCAGAAAGCCGGTGGTACCGAACTTGCGATGCGCCGCGGCAATGCCGCGCAGGGTTTCAACGGTGGGCGCGGCGTTGAACAGCAAGCCGCCGCCACCGTTGACCTGCACGTCGATAAAGCCCGGCAGCAACAAACGGCCTTGCAGGTCGTGCTGTTGAGCGTTGGCTACACGCGGGTCGTCGGCTGCGGCGATGGCGACACTGCGCTCGCCTTTCACCAGTACGGCCAAGCCTTCGCGTGGGCCGTGATCACCGAGTACGCGGCCATTGACCAGGGCCAGTAGCGGTTGCGTCGTCATTACATGGTCTCCGTGACCTTGCGCAGGTGCGGCGGTACATCAGGATCATAGCCGCGTGCCAGCGACAGCGCGCTGGCCGCGCGATAAAAACTTTGCACCGCCAGCAACGGCGTCACGATCGGCGCGATGTTGTTCGGCAGGGGCAAGGCGTCGGCAGCATCGGAGCCCGGCGCGGCCAGCCATACGCGTGCGCCACGGCTACGGAATTCATTCGCCACCGCCACGGTGTTGTCCTGGGTGCCATCGTCCTGGGCGAAGAACAGCACCGGGAAACCATCGCCGACCAGCGCCATCGGGCCGTGCTTTACTTCCGCCGCGCTAAAGGCCTCGGCGTGCAGGCCACAGGTTTCCTTGAGCTTGAGCGCCGCTTCCAGCGCCGCGCCAAAACCGTAGCCGCGGCCCACCACGAACAGGCTTTGCGCACCGCGCAAGCCCTTGGTCAGCGCGCTCCAGTCGGCATCCCAGCCGCGGCGCAAATCATCCGGCAGGCGGGTGATCACCGCATGCAGCTCGGCATCGTTGCTCCAGTGCGCGGTCAATTGCAGGATCGCCGCCAGCGTTGCCAGATAACTTTTTGTCGCTGCCACGCTGCGCTCAGGGCCGGCGCGCAACGGAATCACCGTATCGGCCAGCGCGGCCAGCGGGGAGTCCTCGACATTGACCATCGCCAGCACCATCGCACCGGCGTCTTTGGCCGCCTGTGCACTGCGTAGCAGGTCCGGGCTTTTGCCCGATTGCGAAATGGCAATGAACAAGGCGCCGTCGAGATGCAGATCCGCATCGTAAATCGACGAGATCGACGGCGAGGCCGAGGCGGTGATCAAGCCCAGCCGGGTTTCGAAAACATATTTGGCATAAGCCGCGGCATGGTCAGAGCTGCCGCGCGCGCAGGTGACAATAAAGCGCGGTGGCTGCGCGCGCAGGCGCTCGCCCAGCGCGGCAAGCAAGGCGGCATTCTCACTGAGTTGGCGTTCGACCACGGCGGCGGTTTCCATCGCCTCGCGGTACATCAAGGTGTCACTGGCTGCTTTCATAAAACTCTCAAAGGGAAGTGCATCTGCTGGGCGAGGCGCGTGGCGCACTCAGCCTTTTTTGGGTGTGGAACCGCGTGGCGGCGAGGTAGACCCGCGCACCACCAGTTCGGGAGTAAAGCCTTCGTTGGCGAGCGTGTTGTCGGCGCCGTTGCTCTTGCGTTGCAGCTCATCCATCAAGCGCAGTGCGGCGTGGCGGCCGATTTCACCGGTGGACTGGCGCGCCGTGGTCAGCGCTGGCCAGGCCTGTTTGGAGAATGGATTGTCTTCGAAGCCGGCGATGGATAGATCCCACGGCACATCCAGCCCGGCCGAACGCGCGGCCGCCAGCACGCCGGCGGCGATCTCGTCGTTGCTGCCGAAAATCGCCGTGGGTGGTTCTTTCAGGGCGAGCAATTTGCGCGCGCGGCGAAAGCCGTCGTCAAACGCGTAGTTGCCCGGCAGCACGAATTTCTTGTTGATGGTGATGCCGTAATCCTTCATGGCATTCGAATAACCCTGGTAGCGCTCGGGGCTGGAGCGATGATGCGGCTCGCCCCACAGAAAACCGATACGCGTATGGCCGAGCTGGATCAAATGTTCGGTAATCGCATAGGCCGCGTCGCGGTCATCCACATAGACGCAAGGCGAGCCGTCCTGCGGGTCGTCACGCGAGGCGATAATGCGCACAAAGCAAATATCTTGTGCCTTAAGCGTGGCGATCAGTTCATCTTGCTCGGACATCGGCGGGGCCAGCACCAGACCGGCCAGGCGCGAGCGCGACACCAGGCTGGACAGCTCTTCGGCCAGGTCTGCCGCCGAGCTGTCGCAAGGGTGAATCTGCAAGCCAAAGCCGCGTTCGCGGCAGGCCGACAACACCCCCTCTTGCATGCTGATGACGTAGTGCGCGTTCGGGTTGTCGTAAACCAGCCCGATCGCATACGCATGGGTGCTGCGCAACCCGCGTGCCGCCGGGTTGGGACGATAACCGAGCGCCTCGATGGCGCGCTCCACTTTCTCGCGCGTGTCGGTACGCACCGATGCTTCCCGGTTGATCACCCGGGAGACGGTTTTCAGCGAGACGCCGGAGCGTTTGGCGACATCCTTAATAGTGGGGCTTGGCAACGATTCAAACTCCGGCAGATCGAAGGGCGGACAGCATAGCCTCGCAGATCGGGGCCCACTGAACGACATCAGTGTCAGCTGATTCCATGGGAAGTAACTCAGTTGCTCGGATGTTGGCCTACCCGATGGCCGCGCAGGCCGAAGTACAGGATGTAGAGATAGCAAGGCACCATCAGCAGCAAAAAGACCAGTTGGAAGTTGAAGTGTTCTTTCAGATGCACATACAGCTGCGGCACGATCGCGCCACCGGCGATGCCCATGATAAGCAGGGCCGAGCCAAACTCGGTAAAGCGGCCCAGCCCTTTGATCGCCAGCGGAAAGATCGCCGGCCACATCATCGCGTTGGCAAAGCCCAGCGCAGCGACGAACGCCACCGAGAAATAACCCTGGGTGAAGTAGGCGCCGATGGTGAACAGCACGCCGAGTATCGCCGACACCGCCAGGTAGCTTTGTTGCGAAATGATGCGCGGGATAAGCGCCAGGCCAGCTAGGTAACCCGCCAGCATGGCGAGCAAGGTGTAAGTGGTGAAATGCGCGGTCTCGCCTTTGGACAAGCCGAAGCTTTGGCCGTAGGTGCCAATGGCGTCACCGGCCATCACCTCCACGCCGACATACAAAAACAGGCACAGCACACCCAGCCACAAATGCGGAAAGCTGAAAATGCTGCCCTTGTCGTGGCCGATATCATGCTCGCTGTTGGCGCCGGCCGGTTTGATTTCCGGCAGTGACGAACGCAACACCCAGATCGCCAGCAACACCAACAAGCCGGCCATCACCATATAAGGCATATGCACCTTGGCGGCGAAGGTATTGAGCAAGGCCTCGCGCGCTTCGGGCGACGGTGCCGCCTTCACTTGTTGATCGAAGGAGTCGATGCCGCTGAGTACCAGCGCGCCAAACACGATCGGCGCCAATGCGCCGGCGATCTTGTTGCAAATACCCATGAACGCGATGCGCTGCGCGGCGCTGTCGATCGGGCCGAGAATGCTGATGTACGGGTTCGATGCGGTTTGCAGCAAGGCCAGCCCCGCGCCGATCACGAACAAGCCCGTCAATGCGCCCGGATAGATCCGCATGGTCACGAATTGGCCAAACAGCACCGCCCCCAATGCCATCACGAATAAGCCAAACGCCATGCCTTTTTTCATGCCGGTGCGCTTGAGCACGGCAGAAGAGGGCAGGGCGAGGAAAAAGTAAGAAAGATAAAACGCCATCGGCACCAGGAAAGCGTTCACGTCATCCAGGCTAAAGGCCAGTTTGACGAAGGTGATCAGTGGCCCGTTAAGCCAGGTGACAAAGCCGAAGATGAAAAACAGTACGCCGATGATAAGCATCGGCACCAGGCTCGATGTGCGTGATTCGTCGGCGGTAAGCGTGCTGGACGACATGATGATGAAACTCCCCGCAATGCTTGGATGGTGCAGCTCTAATGTGGACGGGCTGATGACCGAAATGGTCGCTGGACCGTGATATCCCCGGGCCGTTTATCCGCGCTAACTAGCAACGTTGTCAATTGTTGTCCTTCCGTCGGTCAGCGGGGAGGCCTTTGGGCGGCCGTTCTTGTCCACTCGTTTTGCCGCGCCATGGCGCATTGTTGCGCTGCAAAACGCGCCTGTTTTGACCCTTCCATTTGTCCTGTTGACAACGTTGTCATCCCTTCCCAGACTCCGGCTCCCAATGGGGTCACGTTTACAAGAACGTGACGGGGATGTGACGGGGGAGTGAGCGTGGCGGACGTGGCTAACCACAGCAGCGCGAGAAGGGCGGCAACGGCGGATGGATTTTTCCTCGCCGCCGACGTCGGCGGCACGCATGCGCGTGTGGGGCTGGTGGCGCAACAGCTTGGCGATGCCCATCCAGTAACCGTGCTCGAGTATCAGCGCTATGCCTGCGCGGACTGGCCCAGCCTTACCGCCGTACTGAAAGATTTTGTCGAACGCATCGGCGTGGCCGGGCAGGTCGATCAATGTGCCGTGGCCAGTGCGGGTTATGTGCTGGGTGACGCCATCGTCAACGACAATCTGCCCTGGCCGGTATCGATTCGCGATATTCGCACCAGCCTCGGCATCGATCGCCTGGCGGTCATCAACGACTTCGAAGCAGTGGCTTATGCCACCCAGTTCCTGACCCGTGCCGACACCGTGCCAATCATCGACACCGATGCGCCGCCGATGGTCGGGCCGGTCTTGGTGATGGGGCCGGGTACCGGCCTGGGTTCGGCGGTGCTGTTGCCGGGCCAGCCGCACGCGACGGTGCTGGCGACCGAGGCCGGGCAAATCACCCTGGCGCCGGGCAATGAGCGCGAAATAGAAATACTGCGCTTGCTGGCGCGGGAGCGCGCCTATGTCTCGTTCGAAGATGCGCTGTCCGGCCCTGGCCTGCGCAATCTGTATCAAGCGATCTGCCATTTGCGTGGAGCTGCCGCCGCCCTGGTTTTGCCCAGCGACATCACCGATGCCGCGGTAGCGCGCAGCGACGAAGCCGCCGTCGAAGCATTGCAGGTGTTTTGCGGATTGCTCGGCAGTTTTGTCGGTGACCTCGCGTTGCTGTACGGCGCGCGCGGCGGTGTTTTTCTCGCTGGCGGCATCCTGCCGCAGATCCGCGAACTGCTGTTGAACAGCAGTTTTACCGAGCGTTTTTTCAATAAGGGCGTGATGCGCCCTTTTTTGAAACAGGTTCCCGTACGGCTGATGGAGCACGGCCAGCTCGGGGTGATCGGCGCCGCCGGCTTGTATCTGGATGGCCGGCCATCCCCCACACGGGAGGGCACTGCGCCAAATAGCTAAGCAACGCGTTTTTTTGTCCTTTGTTTATTGACCTTCATGTCTTGAATAACGGGTGTAAACCCAGCTAGCCAACCGCCAATGTTTCACCCTCGAGGGGAGACCACCATGTCACACCGCAACATGTCGTTTCATCGAACGCTGCTCGCCGCCAGTATCGTTGCCGGCCTTTGTATGTCCGCCACTGCATGGGCCCAGGACAGTGCTCAGGGAAGCACCGCCCAGGACGCCACCCAGCCGGCAAAAGCCAAGACCGCCGCGCAGAAAGCCGAAGAAGCCAAGGCAACTCAGTTGCAGGGCATTACGGTGACCGGTATTCGCGCCAGTCTTGAAAAATCGCTCGACACCAAGCGCAACGCCGATGCCGTGGTCGAGGCGATTACCGCCGAAGACATCGGCAAGTTTCCGAACACCAACGTCGCCGAGGCGATGACCACGATTCCCGGCGTCACCATCGACCGTCAGTTCGGTCAGGGCGACCGCGTCAGCATCGACGGTACCGATCCCAGCCTCAACCTGACTTTCCTCAATGGTCAGCCGATTTCGCAGACGCCATGGCAGTACGGCGCGCAACCCAATCGCGGCTTCGACTTCACCATGCTGGC
This sequence comes from Dyella silvatica, assembly GCF_026283955.1. Classification (GTDB taxonomy): domain Bacteria; phylum Pseudomonadota; class Gammaproteobacteria; order Xanthomonadales; family Rhodanobacteraceae; genus Dyella_C; species Dyella_C silvatica. The sequence continues at coordinate 41,379 of NZ_JAPDPE010000001.1, forward strand.
GCCGGAATTGGTCGGCCGCCTGGAAGTCTATAAATCGCCCGAGGCGCGTTTGCCCGAAGGCAGCCTCGGCGGCACCATCTTGCTGCACACGCTGGAGCCGCTCGACCTGAAGGCGAACACGCTGCGCGGTTCGTTCGGCGTCACCTATAACGATCAGGCCGAGAAGAATCGTCCGGCCGCTTCGTTGCTGTATAGCTGGAAAAACAGCGACAACACCTTCGGCATCATCACCTCGGCACAGCATTTCGAAGAGAAGATCGATCGCCAGGGCCTGGAGATTTTCGGCTACAGCCCGGTGTCCAAGTTCTCCTCCAGTCCGGCTGTGGCCGCCGGTATCGCCAACGGTTCGCTGAACCCGAATGCGCTGGTGCCGAACGAAGTCAACTCGGCCTATTTCCAGCAAGATCGCAAGCGCGACAGCGTCACCCTCGGCATGCAGTTCCGTCCCAACGAGCAGTGGGATGTCGACTTCAACAGCCTGTACGTGCGTGAGAACTTCAACAACTGGAATCAGTCGTTGTATCCGTTCACCAGCGCTACACCGGGCAATATCACCAGCTTCAACCAGGGCGCCAACGGGGTGATCACCGGCGGCCATGTCTGCGGCAACGATAGCCCGGGCTGTCCGGCCATTGCGCAGAACACGTTCGATAGCAACGTACGCAAGTCGATCGTCAAGACGACCGCCTTCGACCTGAAGAGCACCTACCACGGCAACGGCTGGAGCCTGGGTGGCGCGGCCGGCTACAGCAAGGCCGACAACAACGACATGTCGCAGGTAGCGATGGAGCCGGTATACGCCGGCGGCTATACCTGGAACATCCGCAACGGTTTCAGTTTCGATAACCCGCAGGCGGCGAACAACCCGGCCAACTGGCATATGAACGACACCCCAGGCCTGGGTGGCTGGGCGGGCAACTACGGTGTGTTCAAGGCACAGGCCAAAGACACCTATGCGCAGCTCGACTTCACCAAGGATTTCGACGGCTTCATCAATCAGTTGCTGATCGGTGGCCGCTACAACCGCCACGAAGAAAGCATGGAACAGCACGTGTACGGCCCGAATGGCCCGATCTCGCTGGCCAACCTCGGCACCATCGGCAACACCGATACGCTGGGCGCCTTCAACGGTGCATTGGCCGGTTCGGCCAGCCACGTGCAGCCCGATCCGGGCAAGGAATGGGCATGGGTTCGCGCCACCAATGGCGGCAACAATGATCCGGGCTCTTATCTCAACGGTACCTGGAAGATCGTCGAGAAAACGTCTGCGCTGTATGCACAGGTCGACTTCGCCAGCGGCCCGTGGCATGGCAACTTCGGTGCGCGCTATGTGCACACCGCGACCGACGGCAGCGGCTTCAGCTACAGCGGCGTGCCCTTGTACCCGCCGCCGGCCGGCTGGTGGCAGACCAGCTCGAGCACGCATAACGACGTATTGCCGTCGTTGAACGTGGCCTATGACGTCAGCCAGGACCTGCTGCTGCGCTTTGCCGCCGCCAAGGTCATTGCGCGTGCGCCGTACAACATGCAGGTCAGCAACTTGTTCCTCAACGACAGCGTGCTGACCGGCAGCGGCGGCAATGCCAAGCTCAGTCCGTACAAGTCGAACAACTTCTCGCTGTCCGCCGAGTGGTACTTCGCACCGCAGTCGGTGCTGGCGATCACCGGCTTCTACAAGAAGATCAGCAACTACATCTTCGTCGACAGCGCCGTTGAGCAGCATTACAACTCGGCCAAGGACAACGACCCGGCGACCTTTGCCAAGCAAGTGGCGCAAGGCCTGTGCACCGCCGATGGTTTCTGCGGTTATTCGGTCAGCCGTCCGCGCGATACCGGCGCCGGCAAGGTCAAGGGTGCCAGCGTCAGCTATCAGCAGCCGTTTGGCAGCACCGGCTTCGGCCTGACCGCCAGCTACACCTATGCCGACGGCACGCTGGACAGCGGTGGCGCGTTGCCGTACAGCTCGAAGAACTCCTACTCGCTCAGCCCGTACTACGAGAAAGGCCCGTTCAGCGCCCGCCTCAACTACAACTGGCGCAGCAGCTATCTCGCCGGCGGCTACATTGCCGGCGCACCGCCGGCCACCACCGGCAACTACGGTGATCTCGGCGCCTCGCTGGGCTACAAGCTCAACGAACATGTCTTGTTCACCCTCGACGGCATGAATCTGACCAACGAGAAGTACGAGCAATATCTGCAGACCAAGGATCTGCCGGTGGCGACCTACAGCACCGGCCGTCGCTTCATGGCCACCGTCCACGTCAATCTGTAATCGATTTGCGCAAGGCACCCGCCTCCTGTTTGCAGGAGGCGGGTGGTACATCGGTGACGCAGGCATCCGGGGGGACGCTTGCGCTCGCTTCAAGAAGCGTCACGAAGCAGAGCAAGCCATCTCACCCAGGCGCATCGTCTGAGCACGACCGCCCATGACCTCTGAGGGGGTAGTCATGATGCTAGGTAGAACATGGCGCGCGATGGGCATCATCACCGGCTTGTGTTTAGGCGGACCGCTGCATGCACAAGACAGCGGTCAGCAGAGCAGCAGCCCAGGCACCATGAAAACCCATCAGGCCGACAAGGCGATGGTCAAAGAATTCGCCGCCGTTACCGTGGCGGGCATTTGCGAAAGCCTGGCCGCATCGCCGGACACCAAGCGCAACGCCTCTGCCGTGGTCGATTTCAAGTTCTAAGTGTGTGTGTCGAAAGTGCATGTTTTGAGGCCGATGGCTTCACTCCCCACGGACCTGGCCTCGTTCGCCAGGCCCGTTTTTTAATGGATTTTTCTGCTGCGTAAGTTGACCTTGCACAGGATCTTGCCGTACACGACATGCTCAGCTCCCGCGGTATGCGGGAGCGAGCGCCCTGCGTCAGCCTCCCCACTGAAGCACCGAGTTAGAGATCGCCCATGAGCAAGCTTCGCCTTCTTCTATGCATGGCCCTTTACGGCATTGCCGCCTGCGCCGATGCCGCTGGCGCGCAGTCTGCGCCGCTCGCGCTGACTCCCATGCCGGCGCAATGGACCCGTGCCGATGGCCATTTCAACGTCAACGCGCAAACACCCATCATCATCCCCGCTGGTGATGCCGGTGCACGTCGTGCCGCGGATTACCTCGCCGGTCTGGCTGAGCGCACTCGTGGCCTCTCCTTGCAGGTGCAGGACGGGCAGGCCGGCATGCTGGGCATCCGCTTGCAGCGCGATGCGTCCATTGCCAATCGCGAGGGCTACACGCTGGATATCACGCCGCAAGGTATTCGCATCGCAGCGCGTGACGATGCCGGCCTGTTCTATGGCGCGGTCACCCTGTGGCAGTTGCTGACGCCGAACGATCAACGCGGCGAGACGAGCCTGCCCGCGCTGCATATTCGCGATCAGCCGCGTTTCTCATGGCGCGGCATGATGCTCGATTCCTCCCGCCATTTTCAGACGGTGGAAGAAGTCGAAGGCCTGCTTGAGCAGATGGCGCAGCACAAGCTCAACACCTTTCACTGGCATCTCACCGATGACCAGGGTTGGCGCATCGAGATCAAGCGTTATCCCGAGCTGACCAAGATCGGTGCGTGGCGTGACGAGCAGAGCGCCGCCAGCGAGCCATCGCCGCGGCGCTATGGCGGCTTCTACACCCAGGAGCAGATTCGCCAGGTGGTGGCCTATGCCGCCGCGCGGCAGATTACCGTGGTACCCGAGATCGACTTGCCCGGCCATGCGCAAGCGGCGGTGGCCTCGTATCCCGAGCTTGGGGTAACCGGCAAGCGGCCATCGGTGTCGACCGATTGGGGGGTGAACACCTATCTCTATAACGTCGATGACTCGACCCTGCGCTTTGTCGAAAACGTACTCGACGAAGTGATGGCATTGTTCCCGTCTACGTATATCCACCTGGGCGGCGACGAAGCGGTCAAAGATCAGTGGGAAGCTTCTCCAGCCATCCAGGCCAAGATGCGCGCGCTCGGCGTAAAAAACGAGAACGCCTTGCAAAGCTGGTTTATGGGTCAGCTCGGCACTTACCTCAATCAACACGGGCGTCGCCTGCTTGGCTGGGATGAAATTCTCGAGGGTGGTTTGCCGGCCAGCGCCACGGTGATGTCGTGGCGCGGCAGCAAGGGCGCCATCGAGGCGGCCAAGCAGGGTCATGACGTGGTTTTGTCGCCCTCGCCGGACCTGTACTTCGACCATGTGCAAAGCAATCGCGACGACGAATACTCCGGCCGTTTGCCGCCCATCGTGCTGGCAGCAGTCTATGGCTTCGAAGCGGTGCCGAAAGAGCTGAGCGCCGATCAGGCCAAACACGTGCTCGGTCTGCAAGCCAACGTATGGACCGAGCATCTACCCAGTATCGATCACGTACAGCACGCCTTGTTTCCGCGCCTGGATGCGGTGGCCGAGGCGGCATGGTCGCCGGCGTCCCAACGCGACTGGCAGGGTTTTCTTGCCCGGCTTCCGGCGCAATTCGCCCGTTATCGCCAGCAGCACATCCATGTGGCCGATAGCGCTTTCGCCCCGGTGTTCGAGCTTGATCGCAACGCGGCGCTGGTCAGCGGCAAGGCGCAGGTCAGCCTGGGCAATCAAGTGAATCATGGTGTACTGCATTACACCGTCGATGGCAGCACGCCTGACCTGCACTCGCCGCGCTACAGCAAGCCCTTCGAAGTAGTCATGCCCGTGACGCTTAAGGCGGCCACCTTTGCCGGCGATGGCAGCGTGCTGGCCGCGCCGCGACAACGCGTACTGGATGCACCCAGCCTGCTCAGCCGCGCTAGCGACGAACTGGTCAATTGCCCTGGCAGCGATTTCGCCCTGCGCTTGCAGCCGATGCCCGATGCCACCTCGACGGCGCCGGCGTACAACGTCAACATCTTCGACACCTGTCGCTTGTATCGCCAGGCGCGCCTGGACGGTGTCGCGGCGATCCATGTGCAGGTGGTGCGCCTGCAGCGCAACTACGCCCTGGCGCATGATGCCAAGCTGGTGAAGTCACGCCCCGCCAGCACGCCGCATGGTGAATTGCTGGTACGCCAAGACCGCTGCGATGGCCCGTTGCTGGCGACGCTGCCGTTGCCGGGCGACGGCCCGCGCCAATTCAGCCTGGATGGGCCGTCGCTGCCGCGGCAAGGCACGCACGATCTTTGCCTGATCTTTACCGCACCGATCAGCGGGCCGCTGTATGCCATCGACAACATCTCCCTGATCCCGCCAGCAACCCCGCAGGCCGGCCAACCGTGACACGTCGTCTTGCCTCGGTCGATGCACTGCGCGGCTGCACCGTGGCCGCGATGCTGTTGGTCAATGATCCCGGTGACTGGGGTCATGTCTATGCGCCGCTGGAGCACTCGGCCTGGCATGGCTGCACGCCGACCGATCTGGTGTTTCCGTTTTTCCTGTTCGTGGTCGGCGTATCCAGCGCGCTCGGCATCGAGCCGCGCGTCGCGCAAGGTGCAAACCCTGCCGCGCTGACTCGTGCAGCGTTGATTCGCGCCCTGCGCATTGTCGCGCTGGGCCTGACGATCAATGTGCTGGCGTGGCTAATCATGCCCGACGCGCATTTGCGCCTGCCCGGTGTGCTGCAACGTATCGGCCTGTGTTTTGCCGGCACCGCGCTGTTCGCCATTTATACGCGGCCGCGTACCCAGTGGATCGCCATCGTCGCCATCTTGCTCGGCTACTGGGGGCTATTGACGCTGGGCGGCTCGCTGGAGCCATGGATCAACCTGGTCAGCCGCAGCGACAGCGCCTTGTTCGGCCGTTTCGTCTATCAGATCGATCCGCTCAGCGGTCGCGGCCACGATCCCGAAGGCCTGCTTGGTTCACTGCCATCGCTGGCGACCAGCCTGCTTGGCCTATGCGCCGGTCGCTGGCTGCGCGAGAACAAACTCAAGCCGCTGCTGCTTGCCGCCATCGCTGCGCTTGCGCTGGGTGCGCTGTGGTCGCTCGTGCTGCCACTCAATAAAAACCTGTGGACGCCATCTTTCGTGCTCTGGTGCGCCGGCTGGGCCAGCCTGGCGCTGCTGCTGTTTCACTGGCTGATCGACCGGCGCGAATGGCCGGCCTGGGGGCGGCGCTTCGGCGTCAACGCCGTGGCGGCCTATGCCGGTTCCGAACTGATGCAGATTCTGCTGCCCGGACTGGGTTGGCAAGCGCCGCTTTATCAACACGCGTTTGCCGGCTGGATCACCCCGCTGGCCGGCCCTTACATCGCCTCGCTCGCGTTTGCACTGGCCTTTGTCGCGCTGTGGTGGTGCATCGTTTACGTGATGGATCGGCGCCACTGGTACATCAAGCTTTAAGGCCCTGGCCATGCGCTGTCGCCATGCATCGATCAATCCGATGCAAGCCGATGCGCATGTGCCGTTCCCCCGGCCGCCGGTTCAATTCAGCCGATCCAGCAGATCCGCCGCGCCCCTCTTGATGCCGGTTTTGGATGCGCCCAATGCACCCAACGTCACTTTCACATTCATCGCATGGGGATACTGCTTGGCGACATAAGCGCTGAGCAGTTCGCGAGTAGCGTGTTGTTGGGCTTCGCTGCGCTCATCGCCAAGCTACGGCGCGACGGCGTGTCCATAGGTCTGCGATGGCGCGGGCCATCGCATAGGGTGCCGTCTCTGCATGACGGTATGGAAAGGGGGCGTGGATGGAATCGCACCTTATCGTCGGTGCATGTCACCCTGCATCTGTGTTTGTTGCGCCTATAGAGGCCATGCCTCAATGCGGGCACTTGGGCTGCGCATCCGCCGATGGCAGGCGCCAACGCATCCCTGGCACCGATCCGGAACGCGGGTTGTAGCTGATCGCCATCGTGGTCGATCCGCGTCGAATCGGGATATGCATCAGGTTGTCGAAATTTCCGGCGATGGGGATGATGTCGATGGTTTCGGTGATGACATCGCCATCTCGCAAGCCTGCCTTGTCGGCGTTGGAGCCTTTGACGACACCCGACACGGCTTCACCCGCCATCGCGCGTATCGGCTTGGCAAAACCAAGATCGAAGGTGCCGACCTGGGTCGCGCTACCGGTCAGGCATGGATCGAAGGCGCCGGCAGCGGGAAGGATCAGTTGGCCGTCCATCATGTGCTGCCAATCGGTAAGCGCCCATGCGTCCAGCTTGTCTTTCAGCACGGCCGTCCATGTCGCATCGGTGGCCGGGGCGCCGTGTGTGATCCGCTCGCTGGTGGCGTTGACCAGATCAAGCACGGTCAAGGTGGAATGGTGCAGGCGCAGCTTGGCATCGAGGTCGGCGAGATAAAGCGCGCCGCGTGCATAGGGCAGCATCCATGCATTGCGTCCCGACCACATGACCTTGGTTAGCTGCTTGTTGGGCACGTCTCGTAGAGCGTTGGTGTAGTACTCGGCAGCCTCCTCGTTCACCAGATCGAGGTATTGCGGTGCGGTGTAAAGCCCGGCGGCCCAGGGCAGGGTCTTGGAGAAATAATCGGCGGTGCCCTCGGTGTACCAGTCACCTTCGTCGCCAGGTGCATCATCGAGATCCTTCATCAAGCTGTGCACCATTTCGTGTGCCACCAGGCTATGCAGCTCGACGCGTCCCGCATCCATGCCGACAGGCAGATAAAGCAGAAAAGAGCCGTCCGACGATCGGCCGCTATCGACCGGGCCACCGTCATAGGATCGAATCAGAAAACGGTACGGCTGCGATGGCGGTATGCGAAACGCTTTGCGCTCGGCTTCGTATGCGCGGGCGGTCCAGCTGGCGGCGGCTTTCAATTGCGCTTCGGGCAGGCCCAGGGCGTAGACATTGAAGCCATCGCTACGGCCGCTTGGCGAATAGGTGGTTACCGGGCCGGCGAGAAACAGCACGTTGCTCAAGGTGCCGGCATTGAGCTCAGCGGAAAAATCGCCCACGCCGTTCGAAGAAACGGCCATCTGCCCTGCGGGCAACTGCCAATGCACATGCACCTTGAAGACTTCGCTGCGGCTGTCAGGCAATAGCAAAAAGCCTGTGAACGCACCGGAGAGCCCACCGCCAGCGGCTTGCAGATCGATATGCGGGCCGCGTTTGGACGTCTTTGCCGCCGCCACCGGAACCACATAGGCAACGTGCACCGGGCCGCTGGTTGGCCGCGTCGCAGACCAGGTTTGAAAGCTGCCATCGCTGTTCTGTTTTACGACAGGCGGCGCGAGGGCAACCTCGCCCTTGTCGTCGGTCACGTGCAACTGCGTCACTTGATCGCTGGTGCGAAGCAGTGCTGGCGCCAGCGTGTCCAGGGTCAAGGCAAGCTCGCTGGCCGGTGCGCTGGAAGGGGACAAGACGTACTGAACTGAGATGCCGGTAGCGTGGTTGCTGGCATCGACCACCGGCGCCAGCGTCATATCAAGCGCGCGCCGGGCATGGGTGTTGGTCTGCGCGATCACCGCGCCTGTGCAAAACAGGGCAGCGATGGCGACGAAATCGATGAGGCGGCGGTGTGGGTGGTTCATAAACACTCGCGAAGACCGGGCTGTTCCGGTGGGTGATAGGTGAACGGGTCGATCCGGTTTTGAAGTGCGTTGTCACCGAGAAGCTGCTTGCGCCGCGTGCGCGCTGGCTCTGAGTGGTGACTCCAGTCAGCCTTGTACGAGGAGCAGCGCGTTTATCCCAACCTCAGCGCAGCAGGGTGGTATGTGGGGTTCCAACGAAGAGCAAGGGATCTATAACTTATCGATATATCTACAGTTGTTTGAGAGAAGCGTAGGCTGTGCCTTCGCGCTGCCTGGTACGGCGGAGGAAACGGCAAAGCCGGTCCAAGGCGTGAAAACTATGGCGTCCGAGAGATCATGGCAAGCCATCGCCTGGCAGGGGGCGGGATCAGGCAAGGGACGGCCAAGGGTTAGGGCGCCCGTGATGAGCAGGGGGAGACGATAGCGGTACAAAGCGGCGTTCTTGGCACTGCTGGCGCTGGCCGCCTGTCTGGGCGCGATGGCGCTGAAGCCACCTTATTCGGCGCAGCAGACCACGCTGTTCACGGCGTCTGATTACGCCGGGCTGCCGGCAAAGAACCGTCAGGTGCTGGCGCAGGCCGACGAGGATTTCCAGGCGGTGCGCGAAGGCAGAACGCCGGTTCATGCGGTGCTTGGTCGCGCCGCGTCGTTACCTGCCGACGCTGGGCGCACGTTTTATATCGGCCAGGGCTACAAGCTCACAGTGGAGAAAGCTCTTTCTTCCTTTGGTGGGCTGGGCGGCATTACCTATGGACCGATACTGCGCCTGGATCGGCAATTTGCCCTGGGCGACCCGTTGTCGTTCTTCGATCTTCGCGTTTACAGCCCTAAGGACATCGAGCGGCTCTTGCGCTGGTAACCGGCGGCGGGCGGCGCGCCTGCGGCAACGGCATCGGTTTCAACGTCGAATGACGTGAAGCGGATGCCTGCACGCGATGATGCTTGTGCCTCAGCCGAACGTGATCACCGCCTTGCCCGGTCCGTGTCCGGTCTTGTTGCGCTCGATCACTGCGGCCGTCTGGTCGAAGCTCGCGGTTTCGGAAATCTCCACCGATAGCTCGCCACGGGCCAGCAGGTTGGCGATCTCGGCGAGCCTGGCGGGGTCTGGCCGCATCTGAAACCAGATGCCGCGCTTGCCAGCGGTCGCGGTGGTGGTGACTTCCGGCGTGGCGGTGCTGACGATGCGGCCGTTGTCGCCAAGCACCTGCCAGGAGTGTGCCAAGGTGGCGCCACCGACCAGGTCGAGTACCAGATCGACATCGTGCGCGATTTCCCAGAAAGCGCTGCTGCGATAGTCGATGACTTCGTTGGCGCCCAGTGCGCGCAGATAACCTGCGTTGACACCTTGCGCGGTGCACAGCACGTGGGCGCCGATACGTCGTGCGAACTGCACCGCAAAACTGCCGACACCGCCGGCAGCGCCGTGAATCAGTACGGTTTGCCCACGCTTCAAGGCCCCGGCCTCGAACAACGCCTGCCATGCGGTGAGCGATGCGACCGAGATGGCCGCCGCACGTACGTCATCCAGATCCTTAGGGGTGAGTGTGAGGTTGCTGGCGGCGATAGCTACATGGTCGGTAAAGGCACCCAGCCCCGCCAGCGGTCCCACCACGCGTTCGCCGATGGCAAAGCCGCTGACGCCCGCGCCGATCTCGACGATTTCGCCGGCCAGCTCGATACCCAGGGTGGCAGGCAGCGTCAGCGGGAAGACCTCGCGCATCAAACCGTCGCGCACCTTCCAGTCCAGCGGATTGATGCCGGCAGCGTGCACTCGCACCACGATTTCGCCATCTGCGGCTTTCGGCAGCGGTACGTCGTCGATGTGCACGACCTCGGAACCGCCATAAGCATGTATACGAAGCGCGCGGTTCATACGTAAGCCTCCATCGCGGGGTAGTCGATATAGCCGTGGGCACCGGGGGCATAAAACGTGTCTCTGTCGGCGGTGTTGAGCGGGGCCTCGGTACGAAAGCGTTGCAGCAGATCCGGGTTGGCCAGATACAGGCTGCCGAATACGGCCGCATCCGCATCACCGTGCGCGATCAAGGCCGATGCCGATGCCTGATCCAGGCCGCCGCCGTGCAGATACGTGCCCTTGAACAGCGGGCGCAGCAGCGCGCGGTAGTCGAACTCGCTCTTGTTACGAGCCACATGCAGATACGCCAGCTTGAGCGGAGCGAGCTGTTCGACCAGATAGCGGTACGTTTCCTGTGGGGTTGCGTCGCTGATGTCGTTGAAACCCATTTCCGGCGAAATCTTGATGCCGACACGATCGCTGCCGGCTTCGGCAGTCATGGCGGCGAGCACCTCCAGAATGAAGCGCGCGCGATGGGCCACCGAGCCGCCGTAGCGATCCGTGCGCTGGTTGCTGCTGGACGACAGAAACTGTTCTGGCAGATAACCCGAGGCGGCATGCAGCTCGACACCATCAAAGCCTGCATCGAGGGCGTTGCGGGTTGCGCGGCGGTAGTCCTCGACGACGTCGCCAACCTCTGCGGTGGTGAGTGCGCGCGGCATGACAAAGTCCTGCGGCCCGGTGGCGGTAAAGGTCTTGCCGGCCGGTTGCACGGCGGAGGGGGCGATCGGCACCGCGCCATCCGGCTGCATGCTGGGGTGGGAAATTCTCCCCGTGTGCATCAGTTGCAGAAAGATGCGCCCGCCTTCGGCATGCACGGCGTCGGTGACGGCTCGCCAGGCCTCGATCTGTGCCGCGGAATGAATGCCCGGCGTGCGCACATAACCTTTGCCGGTCGGCGAGGGGTAGGTGCCCTCGCTGATGATCAAGCCGGCGCCGGCGCGCTGGCGGTAATAAGTCACCGCCAACTCAGAGGGCACGCCGGTGCGGTCATCGGCGCGTGAGCGCGTCATCGGCGCCATCACGGCGCGATTGTGCAGGGTGTAGCGGCCAAGTTGGGTGGGGGTAAAGAGCGTGTCCACGTGGAATTCCTTGCTTGGGAGAACGTGGCGGCATTCTGGTCTGCTCCATCAGGGGGATAAATAGGTATATTTGAAAACACTGATCCACTGGTGGAGCAATGCTCATGGAGCTGCTTAGCTATATGCGGCTATTCGTCGAGGTGGCGCGAAGCAAGAGTTTTCGCCGCGCGGCCGATGCGCTGGATATGCCTAACTCGACTGTGTCCCGACATATTGCGGAACTGGAGAAGCTGATCGGCTTACGCTTGCTGCATCGGTCCACTCGCAAGGTGGAGCTCACCGAGGCGGGCGAGGTGTATTTCAAGCGCTGCCAGAGCATCGTCGAAGAGGCACGTATCGCGCACGAATCATTGCTTGAGGTGGTCGAGCGACCCAGCGGTATCCTGCGCGTATCGATGCCGGTCGATTTCGCGACCGGCTATCTCGCACCGATCCTGCGCGATTTCGCCCAGGCGTATCCGTTGATCGATTTCGAATTCGACTTGACGGCGCGGCGTGTCGATCTGCAAAGCGAGCCGTACGACCTGGCCATCCGCATCGGGCCGCCACCGAGCGCGCCATCGACGCTGGTGGCCCGACAAGTCGCCTTGTTGCCGCGTTATCTCTACGCCGCGCCCAGTTATTTGAAACAGGCGCCGCCACTTAAGCACCCCACTGACCTGGCGCATCACGTCGTCTGCATCGGTCAAGCGGCAACGCGACCGCAAGGCGTGCTGAGAACCTTTTATCGCGGCGATGAACAAGTCGATGTCATGATCGCGTCGCGCTACGCCATGAACAGTGTCGGCCTGAGCCGCTCACTGGCGTTGCTTGGTGTCGGCATCGCCGGGCTGGATACCGAGCTCACCCGCGACGATGTCGCCCTGGGTCGATTGCGCCGCGTGCTGCCCGATTGGAATCTCGCACCGGTGCAAGTACATGCCATCACCGAAACCCGCCTGCTGCCGGCGAGAACCCGCTTGTTTATCGATTTTCTCAAGACGCAATTGCAAGAGCGGTCCGTGGCTTCCTAGGGCCTGTTCACGCTATTCGCGTAGCCCGCGCCGAGATCTGTTTGCGCGCAGGGCCAGACAGCTGCTTGGGATGCTCTGATCTATGAGGCGCAGGCATCGTAGCTGCGGTGTTCTTTGCAGATCGCGCTCGACGCAATGCGCATCAAGATCGTCAGCCGCCATTGAAAGTCCCGCGCCTACCGACTTAAGACTGTCATTGAACTGCTTGAATCTGCGCAGTGCGGCGATGGGTTTGGGATGCCGCCCTTCGACCTGCGGGCCGGGCTCGTCGCTCGGCGCCATGGTGGTTTTCTTGCCTCGGAGACGTTATGAAGCGCCCCAAGCAGACCAGCAAGCGCAGCAAGCACAGCAGTCCAACGGCATCATCCACAGGCGGTACGGGGGCTGCTTCCAGACCTCCCGCGCGGGCGCTTGAACAGCCGGTATTCGCGCAGCCGCTACCGACACCGGATCCGACCACCTTTGTGGTCAATCATCCGTCGGATGGGCCGGCGTATACGGTGATCGATCAGCTCAACAAGAAACACAAGTTGCAGCCGTTGCCTTTTCCGTTGCCGCGCGGTGGCGTCGAGCCACAACTGACGCTAGCGCAGGTGATGGGTGGCAATACCGCGGCGATCAAGCGGATTACCCAGGGTGGCCAGCTGGTGTTTCATGCCACCGGCGATTGCGGCAGTACGCGCGGGCCCGCCTCGCAGAACCAAGTGGCCGACAAGATGACCAGCGACTTTCACGAGAGCGATCCGCGTGAGGTGCCGCAATTCAATCTGTTGCTGGGCGATATCGTTTATAGCTTTGGCGAAGCGGTCTACTACTACGATCAGTTTTACGATCCGTATCGCGACTACCCCGCGCCGATTCTCGCCGCTGCGGGTAACCATGACGGCATGGTGTCGCCGTTGGCGCACGCCAGCTCGCTCGATGCCTATCTGCGCAACTTTTGCGCCGACAGCTTCGTCGTGACGCCGGAGGCGGGTGGCCTCTCGCGTACCGCGCAAATCCAGCCGGGCGTGTTCTTCACCCTTGAGGCGCCGTTCGTGCGCATCGTGGTGCTTTACAGCAACACTCTGGAAGACCCGGGCGTGATTGCCGACCCGGTCATCGGCAACGCGCAGCTGGCCTTCGTCAAGGCGGCGTTGCAGCGGGTCAAGACGGACAAGTTCAAGGGCGCATTGCTGTTCGGCCACATGCGTTTTTGTCCGGCCACGCGCACAACTACCAGCGGTTCACCCGCACGCGCCAGTCCGACGGCACCCAGATTCCCTATATGGTCTGCGGCAACGGCGGCCATGGCTTGCAGAAACTGAGTGCGCCGGGCGCCGCGGTGTTGCGTGCGCCCCAGGTGATCCAGAAGGCCTCGGCCAGCACCGACCAGGTGGTGCTGGAAAATTACGACGACACCAACTACGGCTATCTGCGCTTGATTGTCGATGCCAATCAGTTGCGCATCGAATACCACCCTGCATCCGACGGGGCACAGACCAAGACGCCAGACGATTTCGTCACCGTCGATCTGGCGACCCGCAAGCTGGTGCATTACACCGCCAACGACCTGGGTATGCCTGCGCAGGCGCGGAAAATTCGCCAGCTTCGGCGTGGGCGCTAGCGCAAAAAGCCGCCTCCGGCAGTGCAAGCTCATGCGCCGAGTCGTAACCTGAGTGTCAAAGAAAAGACATGTGAAAATTTCATGATGCTGGGACATCCGTACGTACTTACGCCGGATTCTCAAGGATTCAGGAGTTTCACGTGATACAGAAAACCATGCTTGCTGCCGCGATGGCCGTGGCTTTCGCCACCACGAGCTATGCGGCTGCGGCCACTGACGTCGATGCGCCGGTTGCCGCCGATACCGCGCCGGTCAAGACCGACAGCGCAAAAAATCTCGAAACCGTGTCGGTGATCGGCCAGGGCGAAACGCGGCAGGTGCAGCGTATTACGGTGAAAGATGTTGCGGTGTTGCCGCCGGGCGCCAGCATCCAGAAAGTGCTTAATCGCATGCCGGGCGTCAACGTGCAGTCCAACGATGCCTTCGGCGCGAACGAAGAGTCGCAGACGATCAGCTTGCGCGGCTTCAATGGCCAGCGCCTGGGTTACACGCTGGACGGCCTGCCGCTGGGCGACAACGCCTACGGCAACTACAACGGCCTCAATATCAGCCGCGCCTTGATCGCCGAAAACTTCGGCGGCGCCGAGCTGGCGGAAGGCATCGGCAGCCTCGGTACGGCGTCGACCAGCAATCTGGGCGGTGCCATCCAGTACTACTCGGATGATCCGTCGACCACGTTCGGCGGCCGTTTCGGCCAGACCTTCGGCTCCGATCAGAACCGCCGCACCTATCTGCGCCTGGACACTGGCGACTATCACGGCTTCTCGATGTACGTGTCGGCGATCCGCGCCACCGCGGACATGTGGGCACAGCCGAACTCGCCGACCTCGACCAAGCAGTTCAATACCAAAGCGGTGTATCAGTTCGACGGTGGCCGCATCACCGCGTTCGCCGATAACTCGCGCACCTCGCAAGCGGATTACGCCTATCTGTCCAAGAGCGGCATGGCGCGCGGCCTGGGTTGGGACTGGAATCTGTACGCACCCGATTGGCGGCGTGCCCTGGCGGCGGCGTATTGCGCGCCGTCGTACAACATCAAGGGCAAGCAGGACGGCCGTTGCGGCTACTCCGGTGGCGTCGACAACATCGACGACGCTTACTACCAGAGCCGCGCGTTGCGCAGCGATGACTTGTACTACCTCGCTGGCGATTTCTTTCCCAGCGACGGCGTCACCATCCACGCGCAGGTCTATCACCACGAGAATGCCGGTCAGGGTCACTGGTGGTCGCCGGGGCAGAAGTCGTACCCGGGCACCTCGCAGGAGCTGCCGATTTCGATTCGCAGCACCAATTACAAGATCAACCGCAACGGCGCCATCGCGTCGCTGGCCTGGGAAATCGGCGGCCATCATCTGGAAGGCGGTCTCTGGTACGAGCAGAACCACCACAACGTCGAGCGCAATTTTTACTGGATCAGCAGCCCGATCAACGACGACACCTACCTGAGCGATCCCAATCGTCGCCTGTTTAGCCAGGCCTACACCATCACCACGCGCCAGGTGTATTTGCAGGACAGCTTCAAGCTGTTCGACGACAAGCTCAGCGTGGACGTGGGCGTGAAAAGCCCGCACACCACGATGACCGCGCGCAACGCGGGCAACATCATGGCCGAGGCGCCGGTCGCCAACGGTACCTTGAAGGCCAGCAAGTCGCTGCTGCCGCAGGTCGGCCTGGGCTACAAGATCGACGACCAGCAGGAGCTGTTCCTCTCTTACGCCAAGAACATCGCGGCGTTCCAGGGCGGTGGTGCCAGCGGTCCGTTGCTGGTGACCCAGGCGGCGTACGACGCGACCAAGGGCAACCTCAAGCCGGAGCAGTCGCGCACCATCGAGGGCGGCTACCGTTACGTGCAGCGCGAGTTTGAAGCGTCGGTGGCGCTGTACGACGTGAAGTTCGACAACCGTCTGCTGTCGCTCAACCCATGCCCGAGCATTCAGCAGGGCACCACGGCGGCATGTACCACGCGCTTCTACAACGTGGGTTCGGTAAGCAGCCACGGCGCCGAGTTCAGCTTTATCTGGAAGCCGTTCGAGCATTTCGAGTGGTACAACTCGGCCTCGTTCAACCGCTCCACCTACGACAACAACTTCACCCAGAACGGTGTGGTGATCCCGACCCAGGGCAAGGTGACGGTGGATACGCCACGGCGCATGTTCGCCAGCGAGATCAACTGGGTATCGGGCCCGTGGAACGTCAGCCTGCGCGGCAAGTACACCGGTGGCCGTTACTACACCTATACCAATGACCAGGGCTTTGGCGGCTACACCTCGTTCGACTTTGGCGTTGGTTACGACTTCGGTGCGGTCAGCTTTGCCAAGGACGTGCGTCTGTCGTTGAACATCACCAATCTGACCGACAAGCGTTACGCGTCCAACCTCAGTGCGTTCTCCAATACCGATCCGAACGGCCGTCAGTTGGCGTTCCATGCCAGCGCGCCGCGGCAGAGCTTTCTCACCCTGGACGTGAAATTCTGATGGGGTGAGTGGCGGGGCGTGGCGAGAGCCTGACCCCTCCCCAACCCTCCCCTACACGCAGGGGAGGGGGTTGCAATAAGGCTACCGAATGTTCGGCGAGGTAAGCTTTTGCCCCTCCCCCTGTTTACAGGGGGAGGCTGGGAGGGGGTGAAGTCTTGCGATAAAACAGCCTTCTTCCGCACTCCTTATACAAGCGGCGCAAGGAGTGATCTGAGCCATCTCCATCACTACGGAATGATGCAATGAAACCTTTATGCTGGCTGGCACCTCTTCTCGCGATTGGAACGCTGGCCATGGCTGCTCCCGTATCTGCTGCCGATCAAACCCACAGCATCAAGCCCATCGCCAGCAAGGTGCTGGTCATCGGCCATCGCGGCGCCAGTGCGCTGCGGCCTGAGCACACGCTGGCCTCGTATGGCCGGGCGATTGCCGATGGCGCGGATTTTGTCGAGCCCGATCTGGTGATGACCAAGGACGGCGTGCCGGTGGCCCGGCATGAAAACGAAATCAGCGGCACCACCGATGTCGCCAGCCATCAAGAGTTCGCCGATCGCAAGGCGACCAAGACCATTGACGGTCAGCAAGTCACCGGCTGGTTCACTGAAGATTTCACCTTGGCCGAGCTGAAGACGCTGCGCGCGCGCGAGCGCCTGCCGCAGTTCCGCAGCACCCAGTACGACGGCGAGTTTCAGATCCCCACGCTGGAAGACATCATCGAGTTCGTCGCCACCGAGTCCGCCACGCAAGGGCGGGTGGTCGGCATCATTCCCGAGATCAAGCACGGTACTTACTTCCAGAAAATCGGCTTGCCGATGGAAGATCGCGTGCTGGCGATTCTCGCGGCGCATTCGTATACCCGCACCGCGCCGGTAGAAATTCAATCGTTCGAGGTCGCCAACCTGCGTTATCTACGCGGCAAGCTCGGCAAGGAGCACAAGAATATTCGCTTGCTGCAGCTTTACGGCGACGTCAAAGAGCAGCCTTACGACGTCACCGCCAGCGGCGGCAAGCTGAGCTTCGGCGAGATGATGAAGCCGGCAGGGTTGCGCGAGGTGGCGACTTACGCCGACGCGATCGGCCCGAACATCCGCTCGATCATCCCGCTGGCCGCCGACGGCACGCTGGGCAAGCCGACTGCCTTGGTGCGCGATGCGCATGCGGCGAAGCTGGAGCTGCATCCGTACACCTTCCGTCCGGAGAATTATTTCCAGGCGAAGAATTTCCAGCAGGGCAGCGATCCGAAAACCTTTAACGAAGCCGGCTCCATCGCCGAGATCCGCGCCTACCTGGATGCTGGTATCGATGCGTTCTTTACCGATGATCCGGCGATTGGGCGCAAGGCGCTCGATCAGCGCTAAGCCATCACCCGCAGCGATCACTGCGTTGACCACTTTGGGGGGAGGGGCGTCGGCTGCGGCTGACGCTCCTCCGCCAATCATCTACCGCCTGAGTAAACCTATGCGCCACTCGATGTATCGTCTCGCCGCCGCTGTATTGGCACTGGCCAGCGCGGCCTCCGCCAGCGCGACCTCGGTGCTGCTTATCTCTATCGATGGCCTGCGTCCGGCTGACGTGCTGGAAGCCAAGAAGCATGGCCTGGCATTGCCGAACCTGGAGCGTTTCCTCAGCCAGGGCGCGTATGCCAGCAAGGTGCGCGGGGTTCTGCCCACGCTGACCTATCCCAGCCACACCACCTTGATCACCGGTGTCGCGCCGGGGGCGCACGGTATTGGCGGCAATCTCACCTTTGACCCGACCAACAAGAATCAACAAGGCTGGTATTGGTATAGCAGCGATATCCGCGTGCCGACCCTGTGGGACGCGGCGCACGCCGCCGGCCTGAGCACGGCCAATGTGCATTGGCCGGTGAGCGTCGGCGCGACGGTGGATTGGAACCTGCCGCAGATCTGGCGCACCGGCCTGGCTGATGACCGCAAGCTGGTAGCGGCGTTGGCGACCCCGGGCCTGTTGCCTGAGCTGGAAAAAGATCTCGGCGCCTATGCCGATGGCATCGACGAAAGCCTGGCGGGCGACGAGACCCGCGCGCGTTTTGCGGTGAAGCTGTTGGAGATGCACAAGCCGCAATTCATGACGGCCTATCTCACCGCGCTCGATCACGAGCAGCATGCGAGTGGCCCGGATACCCCGGCCTCGCGCGCGGTGCTGGAAAAGATCGACGGCTTGATCGGCAACCTGGTCGCCGCCGCCCAGCGCGTGCATCCCGATGGTGTGGTCGCGGTGGTTTCCGACCATGGCTTTTTGCCGGTGCAGCAAGATGTGAATCTGTATATGCCTTTCATCAAGGCCGGCCTGATTACGTTGAAAGAAGATGGCACCGTCACCGATTGGCAGGCGATGCCGTGG
Source organism: Dyella silvatica (assembly GCF_026283955.1). Lineage (GTDB taxonomy): Bacteria > Pseudomonadota > Gammaproteobacteria > Xanthomonadales > Rhodanobacteraceae > Dyella_C > Dyella_C silvatica. The sequence continues at coordinate 60,204 of NZ_JAPDPE010000001.1, forward strand.
AACGACGGCGGCAGCGCCGCCATCGTGCTGCGTGAGCCGGACAACGCCGAGCTAAAGGCCAAGGTGCAGGCCTTGCTTACGCAACTGCAGGGCGACCAGGCGTACGGTATCGACCGCGTGCTCGATCACCCCCAACTGACCGCGCAAGGCGGCATCGCGCAGGCGAGCTGGTTTGTGTTGTTCAAGACCGGCTACGAGATGGCGATCAAGCCGGATGCGCCGCTACCGTCGCCCAGCCATTACCGCGGCATGCATGGTTACGACCCGGCGCTGCCGGCGATGCGTTCTACGTTCCTGCTCGAAGGCAAGGGCATCCCGGCCGGCAAAAACCTGGGTGAGATCGACATGCCGCTTGCATCCGGCGCGTTCGCTGCAGAAAGGGCAGATCCGCCGCTCATGGTCATACCGATAGCTGGAGTCGTCCGCGGCCAGGAAACCTGCGCGGCGGCGATTTCAGCCGACCTGCCGATGCGGCCGATCGCGGCGAGCGCCGCAAGGTGCTCGTGCATGGCAGTTGCTATCCGTGGTCCTTAAAGCTTGTGCAACATCGCCGCACACCGCACGTTTTTGCCAAGCTGCGCGTAAATGTGAAAAGTTTGTTTACGGTTGACACACACATGTAAAGCAACTTTCACAAAGCGCCTCCATCCTTGTCCGCATGGCCTGAGAGCTTGTTCTTCGAACAGCTTCTAGTTGGGGGCGGCCACCATTTTCTTTCACTACTGATGTCGTGGCTTGCCGCGAGTGCGGTCGGCTGCGCGAAGGATATGCATGTCTTTTCGCAGTGTTTCTATTCGTAAAACCGGCCTCGCGCTGGCGTTGCTCGCCGCGCTCAACGGCGTGGCGTTGGCTGAGGATAATGTTCCGGGCACCGCCGCGGCTCCGACTGCCGCCGATTCGACGATTGATAAAGCCAAGACGCTGGATTCGGTCTCGGTGATCGGCCAGGGCGAATCGCGCCAGGTTCAGCGCATCAGCGCCGACGACGTGAAAATCCTGCCGCCGGGCAGCAGCCCGTTGAAGGTGTTGCAGGGCAAGCCGGGCGTGCATTTTGAATCGTCCGATCCGTTCGGCAGCTACGAGTGGTCCACCCGTATCAGCCTGCGTGGCTTTAATCAGAATCGCCTCGGCTTCACGCTGGACGGTATCCCGCTGGGCGACATGAGCTACGGCAACAACAACGGCCTGCACATCAGCCGCGCCTTGATCTCCGAGAATCTCGGCAGCATCGAATTGGCCGAAGGCATTGGCGCGCTGGGTACCGCTTCCACCAGCAACCTGGGTGGCGCGGTGCAGTTCTTCTCCTCCGACCCGACGCCGAAATACGGCGTGACCTTTGCCCAGGGCCTTGGCAGCGATAGCGCCAAGCGCACTTTTGTACGCGTCGATACCGGCGACTACAACGGCTTTGCGATGTATGTGTCCGGTGCCTACTCCGACGTCGACAAGTGGAAGGGTGCGGGCTCGCAAGAGCAGATGCAGTTCAACACCAAGGCGGTATACGACTTCGGCGACAGCCGCATCGGCGCGATGGTGACCTCGTCCGACCGCGACGAGACCGATTACCAGGATCTGTCCAAAGACATGGTGCACCGGTTGGGCTGGAACTGGGACAACTACGCGCCCGATTGGCAGCGCTCGGTCAATGCCGCCAAGGGCATTTACACCGGCGGCGTGACCAATCCGGACGACGCCTACTACGCCGGCCGCGGCTTGCGCAAAGACACGCTGGCCAGTGTGTTCGGTGACTTCGCCCTGGCCGATGGCCTGCGCTTGAAGGCCACCGGCTATTACCACAACGATCGCGGCCAGGGTCACTGGTTCACGCCGTATCAGGCGTCATACCCGGGCACCCCGCAGGAAGTGCCGATCTCGTTGCGCACCACCGAATACGGTATCGATCGCGCCGGTGTCACCGCGGCCTTGAACTGGGATATCGGCGCACATCACCTGGAAGCTGGCCTCTGGTACGAGGATAGCAACCACAACGTGCAGCGTAATTACTATTTCATCAATGGCCCGATCGATGACCGCCAGTTCATGACGAACCCGGACATCCGTCTGTTCCACCAGCATTACGAAACCACCACGCAGCAGTTCTACCTGCAAGACAATATGCATTTCATGGACGATCGCTTGTCGATCGACGTGGGCTTCAAGTCGCCGGACACCAAGGTCAAGGCGAACACGCTGCCGGGCACGGTGACCTATGGCACGGCCAAGAGCTACGCCAACGGTGATTTGACCGCGAAGAAGACCTTCCTGCCGCAGGTCGGTGCCAGCTACAAGCTGGGCGACGGCTACGAAGTGTTTGCTTCGTATGCGAAAAACATCGCCGCGTTCCAGGCCGGTATCTCCGGCCCGCTGGCTACCACCCAGGTGGCGTTCGATACATTCGGCAAGCAGCTCAAGCCGGAACAGTCGCGCACCATCGAAGGCGGCCTGCGTAGCGTGACGGATTTCTACGAAGCGTCGCTGGCCTTGTATGACGTGAAGTTCGACAACCGCCTGCTGACGATTTCGCAGTGCGCCGGTATTGTCGGTTGCGCCAGCGCCTACGCCAACGTGGGTTCGGTGACCAGCCGCGGTGCCGAGCTGGCGGTCAACTTCAAACTGACCCAGCAGCTGCGCTGGAACAACTCGATCTCGTACAACCGCGCTCGCTATGACGACGACTATGTCAACGGTGGCGTGGTGGTGCCGACCAAGGGCAAGACCGTGGTCGACAGCCCGAAGCAGTTGTTCTTCTCCGAACTGGCCTGGGTCTCGGGTCCGTGGGATATGCGCATCTCGGCCAACTACACCGGCAAGCGCTATTACACCTATACCAACGACGCCTCGGTGCCTTCGTTCTGGATGTTCAACGCCGCCGTCGCGTATGACGTCGGCCGGATCGGCCTGATGCAGGACCTGAAGTTGGCGCTCAACGTGACCAACCTGGCAAACAAGCAGTACTACGGTTCGATCGGTACCAACGGCTTTATCGCCAACGACCTGCAGGGCCAGTTCGCCACCTTGCAGAACGGTGCGCCACGCGCGGCGATGTTGACGGCGACGTTCCGGTTTTAAACGCTGGGGGTGAGGCGTTTACCCTCCCCTGCGAGCAGGGGAGGGTGTTGTAACGAGGGATGTCGTAAAGCGGGGGGCATGGTGGAGCGAGCTGTGCCTCTTCCCTCTGCCAGCAGGGGCAGGCTGGGAGGGGGCAAGCGCCTGCCGCAGCGCTACTATGCTCGGCAGCCCCGCTCTTACAGGCATGCCGCATGGCGCGATCAGCGCAAGACACCGCTTCGATAACACAACGCCCATGGTTGGCGGCCGCAACGCTGGTCGCCGCGGCCGCAGCGATTCTGGGCGCGCTGCTGACCCGCTCGGTGGGAGACAGCTGGCAGTGGCTGCACTGGGTGGGCAAGCCGCTGACGACGGCGTTGATCTTCGTGTTGGCGTGGCGCACGGTGTTGCCGGTCTCGTTGCGTTACCGGCGTTTCATACTGGCCGGCATCGGTTTCTCGCTGCTGGGCGACGTGTTTCTGATGTTGCCGCAGGATCTGTTTATCGCTGGCCTGCTCAGTTTTTTGTTGGCGCATGGCTGTTTTATCGCGGCTTTCGCCAGTGATCTGCCCTTTACCACCGGGCCATGGCAAGGGCTGCTATGCCTGGCATATGGCGCCTTGGCTTTATGGATCTTGTGGCCCTCGCTGACCACGCCGCTGCGCGGGCCGGTCATCGTTTATATGGCGGTGCTGCTGACCATGCTGGTACAGGCGCTGGCGCGTGCGATGCGCTTGCGCGAGCGGGGCGACCCATTGGCGCTTCCCGCGAGGCTTGCGCTAGTCGGGGCGGTGCTATTCGTTATCAGCGACAGCGCGTTGGCCTGGGACCGTTTTCGCGCGCCGTTGCCATGGGCAAGCTTATGGGTGCTGGTGACTTACTGGGCCGCGTTATGGATGATTGCCCGCTCGGTAGCCCGGCAAGACCGACTCAAGTCGGCAGGTAGCGTCGCATGAATACACAAGAACTCATCATTACCTGGGCCACGCCGGTGTTCTTCGTGTTGATCGCGATCGAACTGCTGGTGGCGAAACTGCGTGGGCGCAGCGCATATCACAGCAGCGATGCCATCAATAGCATCGGCCTGGGAGTGATTTCGCAGATTGTCGGGGTGTTCGCCAAGGTGCTTACGCTGGGCGTGTACGCCTGGTGTGTGCAGCATCTGGCGCTGTTTACGCTATCGGCCAGCAGCATCTGGGTATGGGGGAGCGCCTTGCTGTTGTACGACTTTCTTTACTACTGGCTGCACCGTTGCGGGCACGAGGTAAACATTCTGTGGGCCGCGCACGTGGTGCATCACCAGAGCGAGGACTACAACCTCTCCACCGCCTTGCGCCAGACCGGCAGCGGCCCCTTGCTGAGTTGGCTGTTTTATCTGCCGATGGCCTTGCTCGGCTATCCCTTGCAAGTGTTCGTAGTCGTGGCGCTGATCGATTTGCTGTATCAGTTCTGGGTGCATACCGAAATGATCGGGCGGCTGGGCTGGTTCGACCGGGTGTTCTGTTCGCCGTCCAATCACCGTGCCCATCATGCGGTGAATGATCGCTATCTGGACCGCAACTACGGCGGCATCCTGATTTTGTGGGACCGTTTGTTCGGCAGCTTTGTCGAAGAGGACGACAACGACCCGCCGATCTACGGCACGCGTGCGCCACTGCGCAGCTGGAACCCGCTGTGGGCGAATGCCGAGGTGTACTGGGCTAGCTGGAAAGACTGCTGGCATGCGCGGCGTTGGCGCGACAAGTTGCTGGTCTGGCTGAAGCCGCCGGGCTGGCGTCCGGCCGATGTCGCCGAGCGCTATCCCAAGCCGGCGTTCGATATTCGCCGTGAGCGTTTCGACCCGCCGTTGCCACGGGCACTGGTGATCTATGGCCTGCTGCAATTTGCCTTTTTGCTGGCGATGGCAACGCAGTTTTTGCAACTGGCCGGCAGTGCGGATAGCTCGACGTTGCTGGCCTATGCGGTCTATCTGGTGCTGAGCCTGTGTGTGTTGGGTGCGCTATTGGAAGGGCGCCGGCTGGGGTTCTGGCTGGAAGCGGTGCGGGTGTCGGCGACGGCCATCGTTCCGCTGCTGACAGGCCGTTGGTTCGGCGTCGCCCATGTGGCGACGGCCATCGGCGTCGGCCTGTTTGCGGTGTTCGCTTTGAGTGCCGCGGCGCTGCCCTGGCTGGGGCGAACGCAGCGCGGCTTTGAGCGTGCCGCGCTTTAGAGCCTGCTCACGATCTCTGAGTAGCTCGCGTTGAGTTGCTATGGCCGCCAGGGGGTAGTGCGTGGCGCAGGCCAGACTGGCTGTCTGGCCAAGCTGCGCGCTGGCGCATGGTAGCCACGGCGACTCAACCCTTCGGGCCGCGTCTGTTTGCCCACACGACCGCGTCATCACTCGGTCGTGTACCGACGTACACTCCTTCGCTCTTCCTTGTCGTGCAGGCAAACCGCCGGCGGCGCGAGCCACTCAGAGATCGTGAACAGGCTCTTAGAACTTGGCGCGTAACTCCATCCCCCACCTGCGCGGTGGCGTGATGTTTTCCGCATAAGGGGTGCCGAGCAAGGCGGTGACGTTATTGATGGTGCCGACGTAGCGTTGGTTGAACAGGTTGTTGACATAGGCACCGACACCCCAGCGGCCGTTGTTGGACGTCCAATCGAGTCGCAGGTCGGTGCGCTGGCTGGCCTCGCCCAGGTCGAACGCGGCGGTCGGCACCGCGCATTTGCCTTGATAAATGGAATCGGCATTGCAGCGGGTGCGGCCGCGATAACCGTATTGCGCATCGAAGGCGAGGTTGCCGCCGATCACCCCATGCCAGGTGTAGCCGGCGCTAAGCGTGTAGGAAAGCTTCGGCTCATCCACCGGCTGGCCGGAGATATCGATGCCGCTGGCGGCGATGGCGTGGCGATACTTGGAATCGATATAAGTGCCGTTAAAGCCCAGCCGCAGGTCGTCCAGCGGATGCCATTCGGCTTCGAGTTCCAGCCCCTTGGCCGCTTGATTGGTATTGCTGACCTGATATTGCGGAATGCCTGCACCGCCGCTTTGCGGTACCAGCTGCAAGGTCTGGCGGTCGTCGTAGCGGTAGTAATACATCGACGCGTTGAGCAGCAGATGCTGGTCGGGAAACACGCTTTTTACGCCGGTCTCCAGGTTCCACACTTTCTCCGGCGCAAATTGCGAATTGACCTGCACGCCGTTGTAGCCACCTGCCTTATAGCCCTTGGCCAGCGAGGCATAAGCCATCACGTCGGGAGTGAATTTGTAATCCAGCACCAGCCGTGGGCTGACATCGCTCCAGCGATTTCGGCGCTGCACTTGTTGGCCGATGGCATCGGTAAAGATCAAGTTTTGCGACAGGCCGGCGCGTAGTCGCTGTGGCGTGGTGCCGGCCATTTGCGCGGCCAGCGCGAGGATGCCGGCTTGATCGAGCTGGTCGAGCGTGTGGTCCAGCTCCGGTGCGTAACGCATCGGCGTATACCAATCGAAGGTCTTTTGATCGCGGGTGTAGCGCAGGCCGGTGGTGAGGTTCATGCGATCGCTGAGATGCCAGATCACATCGCCATAGGCGGCATAGGATTTGAAATTGCCGTGGTTGTAGACGCTTTCGGTCCATGGATCGCCAAGCAGCCGGTAGGGCAGGCCGAACGAACGCAGCAGCGAATCGAAATAGCCAAACACGGTGCCGTCCGGCGTGCCGGTAGGCAGGCCGCTATGCAGGGCCAGCGTATCGACGGTGTCGGTGGTGGCGCGCGCCAGACTGGTTTGCCGTGCCTGCTCTTGGTAATAGCTGAGGCCGCTGACCCAGTCGAGCAGATCGTTGCTGCCGGCGAGCTTGAATTCCTGGTACCAGGTATGGCCGCTGCCGAGCACGCCAGTGTCGAGGTGGCTGACGATGTGATCGGTGCCGTCGCCGTCCTCGATGTGCGACATCTGATAGCCGGTCCAGTTGCTGGTGGAGGTGAGGCTGCCCCAGCTGAAACTGTGGTCGATGGTCAGCGTGCCGGCGTTGAGTCGCCGCGCTTCGCGGCCATCGCCGGTGTCGTTGTAGAACGGTGCGTGCAGCGGGTCGAGAAAGTTGGCCGGGTTGGCCGGGAAGGGCGGGCGCTGATAGGTGTTGTTCGATAGCGGGATCAGGCCCATGTCGATGCGCGATGGCTGCTTGAGCCGGTCGTGATCCCACGACAACAGCACGCGGGTATCGGGGGTGATATTCCAGCGCCATACCGCGCGGGCGCCCCATTCGTCGTCCTTGCCGTAGTGTTGGCCGGTAGCGGCGTCGCGCAGCCAGCCATGGCTTTGGTTGTCCAGCACGCTGAGGCGAAACGCCATGTCCTTGTTGACGGGCACGTTGAGCAGCGCGTCGGCATAGCGGCGCCCGTACTCGCCAAAGCGCACGCGTGCCTTGCCTTCCAGCTTGTCGGTGGGTTCGTTGGTGATGATCGAGATCGCGCCCGCCGCCGTGTTGCGGCCGAACAGCGTGCCCTGCGGGCCCTTCAGCACTTCGACCCGCGCCACATCGTTAAGCGCCATCAAGGCACCGCCGGCACGGGTTTGGTAAACCCCGTTGACGTAGATGCCGACGGCGGAGTCGGTGCCGATGCCGAAGTCGTTGGTCTCGATGCCACGCAGGCGATAGGTCGGCTGGGTCGGGTCGGTGGCATCGACCACCAGGCCGGGCACGAACAGATTCAGGCGGCTGAGATCGGTGGCGGCGACGGTGTCGATCTTCTGCGCGGTGAGAATGTTCAGCGCAATCGGCACCTGCTGCATTTCTTGCGTGCGGCTTTGCGCGGTGACGGTGACCTTGCCCAGTTCGGTGGGCTTGGCCGGTGTGGTCGCCGCGGCATCGATTGGTGCCGTGTCTTGTGCGGCGCCGTGGGCCAAGGCGTTGCCGCCACATGCGCTGGCGCAGGCGAGGGTCACGCAGGCGGCCAGCCTGGCTTGTTGAAACCTGCCCTTGTTCAAGCCGTTCTTATGTCGTCCACCCTGGTGTAACCCGTTCAGATGCATAGCCATCTCTGCTGCTCCTCCCTGGTCGCGCATGCGGCACCCGCATGGTGCGGCATGCATACGCGCGCGTCTTGGCGCGGTGCACAAGCTGCCATCGCGGCACGCCGCGCTGCATTCGCTATGATCGCGGCTCGTTTCTCGGGGATTACTCAATGACTTTGCTGAGCAAGCTGATACGCCACAAGTCGGTGGAACAATTGCAGTCGGAGGCGGGTAGGCGCGGCGATTTCCGCCGGGTGCTCGGTTTATGGCAGCTCACGGCCATCGGCATCGGCGGCATTATCGGTGTCGGTGTATTCGTGTTGGCGGGCCAGCAGGCGGCGCTGAATGCCGGTCCGGCGGTGGCGTTGTCGTTTTTGATTGCCGGTATCGCCAGCGCGGCAGCGGCCCTGTGCTACGCCGAGTTCGCCGGGATGATCCCGGTCACCGGTAGTGCCTATACCTATGGTTATGCGGTGCTGGGCGAGCTGGCGGCGTGGCTGATCGGCTGGGATCTGTTGCTGGAGTACGCGCTGATCGTGGCGGTGGTGGCGATCGGCTGGTCCGGCTACGTGCAATCGCTATTGCAGGCGGCGGGTATCACCTTGCCGGTATGGGCGCAGGGCGCGGCGCATACCGGCGAAGGGCGCGTGTTCAATGTCATCGCCGCCTTGATCACCTTGGCGGTCGCCACCTTGCTGACCATGCGCACGGAATGGGGCGCGCGGCTGAACACTCTGATCGTCACGGTCAAGGTGATTGCGGTGGTGCTGGTGATCGGCGTCGGCGTGTTTTACATCGACCCGGCGAATTGGCATCCCTTTATTCCGGAGCGGGTGATTGGCCCGGACGGTGTCGGACATTTCGGCTTTAAAGGCGTGACTACCGCAGCCGCGGTGGTGTTCTTCGCGGTGTTTGGCTACGACACCCTGACCACCGCCGCCGAAGAGGCCAAGAACCCGCAGCGCGATTTGCCGCGCGCGGTGTTGTTGTCACTGGCGGTGGCGATGGTGTTGTATCTGGCGGTGTCACTGGTGCTGACCGGTATCGCGCATTACCCGACCTTGAACTCCGACGCGCCGGTGGCCGATGCCTTCAAGGCGCTGAACCTGCACTGGGTGGCGGTGGCGATTTCCATCTCGGCGGTGATTGGCATTGCCAGCGTGTTGTTCGCCTTCATGCTGGGTGCGGCACGTATCTGGTTTGCGTTGTCACGCGATGGCTTGTTGCCTGGCTGGTTCGCCAAGGTGCATCCGCGCTACGGCACGCCACATCGCCCGACCATTGCCCTGGGTGTGTTCACCGCGCTGGTGGCGGGCTCGCTGCCGTTGGGCGAGGTGGCGAAGCTGGTGAATATCGGGGTGCTCTCGGCCTTTATCGTGATTTGCAGTTCGGTGATCATGCTGCGCATACGCAAGCCCGACTTGCATCGCTCGTTCCGCACGCCGTGGGTGCCGCTGGTGCCGTTGATCGGCATTGGCTTCTCGATCTGGCTGCTGTCCGAATTGGCATTGATTACCTGGGGGGTATTCCTGGTCTGGGTAAGCCTTGGCCTGCTGGTTTACTTCACTTACGGTATTCGGCACAGCAAGCTGGAACAGCAGCAGTAACCCTGCGCGCGATGCGATGAAGCCGGCGATTAAGACATGGAGGTACGATAGATGACGCGCTGTTTGAGATGGGCCTTGCTAGGGGCTTTGGTTTGCCTGGGCGGTGCGGTTACGACTGCCGAGGGGATGGATGCTCGCGCATCCATCCATGGACACAAGCCTCCGAGCTTTACCGATTACCCGGCCGAGCTAACCCGTGGCTTGCCATCGAGCACGGTCGCCGAGCCTGTGCTGGAGAGCAAAACGGCCAAGCAATACCGCAGCGTCATTCGCCAGGAGTTTCGTGAGAAGGCGAATTTTGCGGGTCATTATCGCGTCGCTATCTGGGGTTGCGGCACGGATTGCCGCAATTTCGCCATCATCGATAAGCAAACCGGCGCGGTCTACACCATGCCCGGCATCGACGAAATCAGCGGCGTCATGGGCAATGACGATGAGCGCGTGGATTTCAAGCTGGATAGCAAGCTATTGCTGATTTCCGGTTGCTTTAATGACGACTGCATATCGGATGACACGCCGGCCAACCCCAAGGCCGGCAGATACGCTTATGTATGGACGGGTAAAGAGCTTCGGCTCATCCATTCATCGCCTATCCCGGCCGAGCCGGTGGATACCGATCCAGGTTTGCATTGACATGTCGCATATCGCCCTTCACCCAGGCAAGGCATCGCCATCATGACGCGCCCGATGTTTCGCACGGCTATTCTCTTCAGCGCCTGGCTTGGTGCCTGGCTGATGGCCACACCTTCGCAGGCCGAAGAAGATGCCACCGATTTCACTGGCATCTTTGCGCCTACCGACGAGGTCGAGCCGGTCATCAAAATCGTGCGCGAGCACGGACAGTTGATGGTCTACCTGCAGCAAGACGATGAAGCTTGTGGCTGGCTGCCGCTTATCGATGCACATGGCCAGGCCGAGCAAGCACGGCTGGCGGATCGGGCCGAGTTGACTCAATGGCTTGGGCGACCGGCTCCCGAGCAGGTACAAGCCATCGTGATCGATGGCTGGGGCGTGATGTATCACGCACCGAAGGGCTGGCGGCGCGATCGCGATTTTGCAACCCAGAGCGGGATCTTCGTCAGCTTCATGCCCGCCGCGAAGGGCACATCCAGCGCCAGCGATTTCCACAAGGTCAGCCTGGCGTCGGTCTGCCGATAGCAGGCGATGCGGTGGCGATGGCTTAGCCAGGCCCTAAAACAACAACGGCCGCACCAGGCGGCCGTTGTTTGATCTTGCCGTGAAGCGTGCTGCTTAGAAGCGGTATTCCACCGAAGCGGAGTACGTTGCCACGTTGGAGTTCGCCTGTGCCTGGTTGGCACCGCTACGGCCGTACTTGACGTGGTAGTTGTCGTAGTTGATACCGAGGCTGAAGTCTTTGGTCAGGTTGTAGCCGACGCCGACGCCTGCGTACCAGCCATTGTTCCAGCTCTTCTGGGTGAAGCTGTCGCTGCCCGACACCCACTTGCCATCGATGCGCGAACGCAGGTAACCGCCGTGACCGGTGACATACCAGTTCTGGTAGAAATCATATTTGGCGTTGACGCCGATGGTGGCTGCCTGGGTCTTCGCGGTGAAGGTGTTGATACCGTCGGAGATCTTGGGACGGCCGAGGTAGGCATAGCCCACTTCCGCGCCGACGATGTTGTTCCAGCGCCAGCCGAAACGCACGTTCTGGAACACGCTGTTTTTGTGGTCGAAATCGGAACGGAAGTCCGACTTGCCGAGGTTGCCGGCAACGAAGAAGTTGTCGAGCTGATTGGTGTTGATCTGGTTGTTATCGCCAGCCACTGCGGCAAACGAAGCAACGCTAGCCACGGCCAGAGCGGCCGCAATCAAGGTCTTTTTCATGGATAACTCCATTTCTTATTTGTGGTTGCCTGGCGCGACGCCATGGGGATGGCTAAGGTCGCGGCGGCCCGCGTCGGGGGGCGCGGAGTGCGGAGGATAATGGCAAAAGTCCTCCGCTGATCTTTCTCGGCCTAGCACAAGATTGTTGCGGTTCAGTGAGCGTCTGAACTTCATTCATGTCACGGCATGACCTCTGGCATGGTGTGATGCGCGCCCCAGCGTTCTAGCATCGCGCGGTCAGCTGCCGTACAGCGAAATAACGCTGGACGGCTTATTCCATTAGGAGACCGCTTTGAAAGTTTCGCGCCTTGCTTCCGCCATGCTCGTTTCGGCCCTGGGGTTAAGCAGTTTTGCCGCTATCGCCGATGTGCCTGCGCCGCAGGATGTGCCTTTCGAAGGCACGCTGAAAATCCATGTCGATGCCACCGATATCGCTCGTCGCGTGTTCCGCGTGCATGAAGTGATACCGGCCCAGGCCGGTGCGCTGACCTTGCTGTATCCGCAGTGGTTGCCGGGCAATCACTCGCCGACCGGCCCGATCGATAAATTCGCCGGCTTGAAGGTCACCGCCAACGGCAAGACGCTGCCGTGGACGCGCGATCCCTTGAACGTCTATGCATTTCATGTGGACGTGCCGCAGGGTGCCAGCAACGTCGAAGTGGAGTTCCAGTTCTTGTCGCCGCAGGACACCCGCCAGGGCCGCGTGGTGATGACGCCGGAAATGCTCAACCTGCAGTGGAATACGGTGTCGATGTATCCGGCCGGCTATTACGCCAGCCGCATCAAGGCAGAAGCCAGCGTGAAATTCCCGGCCGGCTGGCAGTTCGGCAGCGCGCTTGAAGTGGCGACGCGCGATGGCGATACGGTGCATTTCAAATCGATCAATTATGACGACCTAGTCGACTCGCCGATTTACGCGGGCCAGTATTTCAAGCGCGTCGATCTGGACCCGGGTGCCAAAACGCCGGTATTCCTCAACATCGTCGCTGACGAGGCCAAGTACCTGGAGATCAAGCCTGAGCAGCTGAAGCTGCATCAGAACCTGGTGCAGCAGATGTACAAGTTGTACGGCGCGCATCACTACGACCATTACGACTTCCTGCTTTCGCTCAGCGACAAGATGAGCGGCAACGGTCTTGAGCATCACCGTTCCAGCGAAAACGGTGTCAGCCCCGGCTATTTCACCGAGTGGGAAAAAGGTGCGCTCGGCCGCGACTTGCTGCCGCATGAGTTCAATCATTCCTGGGACGGTAAATATCGCCGCGGCGCCGACTTGACCACGCCAAGCTTCAATGTGCCGATGCAAGACAGCCTGCTGTGGGTTTACGAGGGCCAGACCCAGTTCTGGGGCAACGTGATGGCGGCGCGCTCGGGCCTGGTCAAGCCCGAAGAAGCTCGCGACATGCTGGCCTTTGTCGCGGCCAGCTATGACAAGGGCCGTCCGGGTTTGCAGCAGTGGCGCAATATCCAGGACACCACCAACGATCCGATCATCGCCATGCGCCGGCCGTTGCCCTACGGCAACTACCAGATGAGCGAGGACTATTACTCCGGCGGTCAGATGATCTGGCTCGATGTCGACGGCAAGCTGCGTCAGCTCAGCAGCAACAAGCGCACCATTGACGATTTCGCCAAGGCCTTCTTCGGCATGGAGAACGGCAAATGGGACGTCAACCCTTATACCTTCGACGACGTGGTCAAGACCCTCAACGACATCCAGCCCTATGACTGGGCCAACTATCTGCGTGAGCGTTTGGATGGCCATGGCCCGTTGATCGGCGGCATCGAAGCCAGCGGTTGGAAGCTGGTCTACACCGACAAGCCGTCCGATGCGATCAAGGCGATCGAAATGCGCCGCGGCTTTACCAGCCTGACCTATTCGCTGGGTGTGGCGGTGGGCAAGGGCGGCGATATCTCCGACGTGCTGTGGGATGGCCCGGCGTTCAAGGCCGGCATCTCGCCGGGCATGAAGGTGGTCGCGGTTAACGGTAAAGAGTTCTCTGGCGACGCGCTCAAGGATGCCGTGATTGCCGCGGGCAAAGACAAGAGCAAGCCGGTCGAGCTGTTGTTGAAGAATTTCGATGAGTACAAGACCGTGCGCGTCGACTACCACGATGGCTTGAAGTATCCGCATCTGGAGCGCGACAGCGGCAAGCCGGATCATCTGGCCGAGTTGCTCAAGGCACGTTGATCCCAGGCACCTCCCTCTCCCTGCATCTGGTTCTGGGGAGAGGGCTGGTGGAACGCCTACAGACGCTCAGTGCGCCGGCACCAGAATTTTTTGCCCCGCACTGAGTGTCGGCCAAGCGTAGGAAGCATCCGTGGGTATATCCGGGTTCGCGCGCACCAGTGCCACCTCGGTTACGCCATGTTGCGCGGCGATGTTGGCGCGGGTCTCGCCGGCAATGGCCCAGTGTTCGCGGCAACCGCTGAGTACGGCGGTTGCCGGCAAGGCATCGGTGATACCTACGTTATCTCGCTCGATCGTTGCGCGCGGGACGCCACTGCGGCTGGCCAGATCGTCGAGGCCTGTAATACCCGGTCGTATGCGCGTCTGCACGGGGGCGCCCGCCGCCGCTAGCGTGGCCAGTGGCGTACCCGCCGGCGCCAGGCCCAGATATTCAACATGGCCCTCGAAGTACGCCGCGCGTACCGCCGACTCGCCGACGCCGCTATGCGCCGGGCCACCGGGCGGGGTGCCGCCGTCGCGGATGCGCTCGGCTTCGGCGCGGGGCTCGGCATACTGTGTTGGACTGACTCGGTCGGTAATCAGGGTGGCGTTGGGGGCGGGCGTGGATTGCGCGCCTTCGACGATGCGCCGCAGCGGTTCGACACTGCCGGAGCGCACGCGCGGCAGTACATCGGTATTGAGTGTCGAGACGGTGAACATCTCGGTGAAGCCTTCTTGCATGGAGCCACGCCCTTGTATGGCACCAGTGAAGGCCGGGTGTGTGCGCAAATGCAGGCTTTCGTGAGTGGCGGATTTGAAGACCTGCCACCGTTGTTGAAGCTCCGCGGTGCTCGGATTGGCGCCAGCAGCAAACCCCGATTGCAAGGTGATGCCGCGCGTTCCCTGCTCGCTCCAGTCGGTCATCCGGTAATCGATGAGCATGCGTTGATTATTGGGATGGCCGATGGTCTGGGCGGCGGTATAGGCGTTCGATACCGCCCAACGGAACGTGTTGCCGGGATCGTCCTGCGGTGTGTAATGGTGTGCGGCGAGGATATCGGTAGCGAAATGCCGCGAACCGGCGGCGCCGGCGGTGCCGCCGGGAAGATCATGCTCGAACAACCAATAGGGCACGCCATGGGCCAGATTCGCGTCGCCCACGAGGGTGCTGCGATCCGCTTCGCTGGATGCATCGAAGAGGTTTTGTGCTGGCCCTGGGGTGGTCACGCGGGCGCCACGGTTACTTACCTGGGCGGGGCTGGATGTGGCCGCGTCCATTGACGTGCCATAGCGTGTTTCAAGTACCGCGCGGGCCTGATTGGCGATGTCGACGACACCGGTGCCCGCAGGAGCTCCAGCGG
This sequence comes from Dyella silvatica, assembly GCF_026283955.1. Lineage (GTDB taxonomy): Bacteria > Pseudomonadota > Gammaproteobacteria > Xanthomonadales > Rhodanobacteraceae > Dyella_C > Dyella_C silvatica. The sequence goes on from NZ_JAPDPE010000001.1 coordinate 75,219, forward strand.
CGGCTCCGGGTGCTGGGGCTGGGGTATTGAAGGAGACGTGCTGCTGGGCCAGCGCAGCGACTGTTCGTGGACGAAAAGCGGTTATATAGGCATCGAAGGCGTGGAATAGCTGGCTCTGCAGCGTCGCGCGTGCTGCCGCTTCGTTGGGCTCGCCAGCCTTGCCGTCCCAGACGACCGGAGCCGGCGGAGCTGCGGCGGCCGGTGCCGGTGGCGCCGCCCCGCCTGCGGGCGCTACCGGTGCCGCAGGCGGTGCAGGCGCAGGCGCCGGGCGGCTATTGGGCTCCAATTCGTAGCCGATCTGCTGCGCGGTCGGGGCGTCGGGCAGTGCCGCCGCCGGGCCGGGAGCTATCGCGCGTTGATCTGCGCCAGCCGGCCGCGAGGCGGTGACAAAGTTATTCATGGTGAGCTGGTCGGCGGCAGGCAGGCCAGACGCCGTGATGGTTGCCTGGGCCGTGCTGAGGTTAGGCATTTGCCGCACGACCTGCATCGCCGTGACCAGCCGAGTCTGGTTGAAAGCCCTGGCCGCGCCGGCATAGGCGATCAGTGAATCCAGCTGAAAACGGCTGCTCAGCTCGGCCAAGGTGGTCATCAGATCGTTAACCGCCAGGCCATCGAGAATGCGAAAGGCTGCCGTATAGTCGCCGACACCGGCGACGGGGTTGACCACCGCGAGCGCTTGCATCACTTGCTCTACGGCCGTGCTGGCGGGCAGCGCCTGCCGCTGGATGACTGCGCTTGCAGTAAGTGGAGCGGTACTCGCGCCGACGAAGCTTTTGGCATAGCCGCCGGATGTGTTTATCGCCCGCCTGCCGAGCGCATCGGCCTCCCGCTCCAGCGCCGGGTCGTCATTGAGTCCGCTGCCGCCGAGTTGCGATGTCGCGCTGACGCGGCCGCTGCGTTGTTGCAGCACGTGCCCGAGTTCGTGCCCTAGCAGTTGCTGCCCTTTTGAGGTGCCGGGCGTCCAATAGCCTGGCGCCATATGAATATCGCGTCCCTCGGTGAAGGCTTGCGCCTGCAGATGCGCGGCGCGGGTGGAGTCTGCGTGCAATCGCACGTCGGAGAAATCGGCCTCCAGCGCGTACTCCATCTTGGCGCGCAGGTGGCGTGGTATGCCGGTGGCATCGGGCAGACGGAACGAAGGTGAATGCGCCGCCGCGAGCGACGGCTCGGCCTGCTCGTGCTCATATTCCGCTGGCGGCGGCGGGGTGGTCGCGCAGGCTCGATGAAACAAGGGGATCCGGCTGAAATCGTGAGCCATGCCCGGCGCGCGCGGCGGCATGGTATGCCCCGCTGCCGATCTCGCCTGGGCTGCATGGCTGGTCGGCTTCGATGCGGTCTGCGCAGTGGATACAGGCGCGGTCTGCGCCTGCGGCTTCTGGGCGAAAGTGCGCATGCTTATGCTCCTCCCCTCTGACCGGCGCAGCCTACACCCGGGGCTTGGCAAAATCTGGTCGTGAGCCAGCTGGGGAGCGTGAACGGGTGCTTCGCCTTGCATGCCCGGGGTGGCGCCCGCGGGAAGCTCCGCTATACTGCGCGTCCGCCGTCGCCTTACATCGCCCGGCCGACACGCATCATGCGCCCGTAGCTCAGCCGGATAGAGTAGTGGCTTCCGAAGCCATTGGTCGGGGGTTCGAATCCCTCCGGGCGCGCCATTCAAGCCTTCAATAACCGTCAATGCGCGCTGATAAGGCGTGCGTGGCCATGCCTTGTTGCCCGCGGGGCGGCGTTTCATACTGGCCCGGCATAAGAGAGCCTGGTTGCGGGGTCAGGACAGTCGCACCGGCGCTGTGGTGTAACTCGGCGAAAGGGGAGTTCGACGTGGACCATGTATCGGCCTTCGGCTCGCTGCTCAAATACGGATTGCCTGGACTGGCACTGGGCCTGTTTCTCGGTGCGATTGCCGGCATCGTTGCCAAGAACCTCACTTCTTTGACGGTCGATGCGCTCAAGGTCTGCTTTAAATACGCCACGATTCTGTTCGCGCTGACCTGTTTGGCCAATGTCGTTCCGCTGTTGCTGGATTACCTGTCCGGGCAAAGAGATTCGCGCATGACGATCGCGGTCAACGTCGAGCCGTCATTTGGCGAGAAGTATCCGCAAGCGGTTGCGCATATGAAGACAGACCTGACACCGCATCCCGCCGACAATCATGTGGATGTGTCGACGCACGGAACGAACAGTACGGTGTATGTCGACGTGACGGCGATGGGCGATGTCATGGATCAGCTGTTGCACAGCAATGTTGATCTCAAGACGCAGGTTTCCATGTTGCAGAAGGGCAACGATGAGCGAGCGAAGCTTTACGCCGCCATCGTGCCGGCGCCACCAGCCGTGCGAGACACCGTCGACAAGGTCATGAACGCTGCCGACAGTTCGGCGGTGGCAACCGACACCTGCCGCACATCCACTGCGGCGCTATGCGGATGGGCTCACCTGGCGGCGGGCAACGCCCAGGCCGCGCAGGTGTCCTTTACGGCGGCCGCCGCAGACCCGGCGGTACCGAAGGAGCAGGCCGCCTCGGCGCAGAACGGGCTTGGATACACCTATCTGACCGAAGGGTGGACCAGCGAAGCGATTCAGCAGACCAAGCGCGCGGCGGTCGCGGGAGACCATGGCGCGTCAGTGCAGTTGCAGGCGATCAAACGAGCCGTCAAAGAAATCTGATCGTGCGGCCTCGTAGCTGGAAGTGATCCGGGTAGTCATTCTGAACAGGTGCAGCCATGCTTGCTCCGTCTGTCGCAAAACCAGAGTCAGCCACGCCACAACGCCTGGTCGTTGCGGAACAACGGCCCAGAGCGGCTGTGCTGCCCCATCGAAACAGTGGCCAACCGGCGACGCTGCAGGCAGTGGCGCCAGCCTGGGATCTGAGCAGGATCCCGCTATTTTCTCCTGACCGGGCAACGCCAGGCCAGGCGCAACCCCCGCTCGATGCGCAGCTGCCCGGCGTTTCGCAGCCGAAGCCCGCAGGCACCGATCTCAGCGATCCGCTTGAGCACGAGGCGGACCATCCGGCAGACCAGGTGGTCAACGGCGGATCGAACGTTCCCGATGCTTTGCGGCGACCGCTGGAGGCAAGGCTTGGCCACAACTTCGCAGATATCCGCGTGCATGCGGATGAGCATGCTCACCGATTCACCGAGCGGCGGGACGCGCATGCGATCGCTCTGCCGGGCCACGTATTCGTCAACCAAGCAGATCTCGCGCGCGATACACCGGCTGGGCGCTGGGTGATGGCCCATGAGCTTGCTCATATCGCGCAAATGCGGAACGGATCGGCTGGCCAGACGCAGCCAACCGCGAGCCTGGAAAAAGAAGCGTCGGAGAACGCAACGCTTGCGTCGCTGGGGATGCCGGCTCCTGTCCGGCTCGCGTCGCGCCCGCAGGCACTGGCGCTCGGCAAAGCAGAGGCCATCACGGTCGGCGCGATCGGCGGCATGGCCCTCGCTGGGGTTGGGTTGACGATCGCCGCGCTTGCGGGCGCCGTCCCCGGCCTCGGTATCGTTGTCGGTGCCTTGGTGGGGGCGGGCGCAGTAGGCGCCTTGATTGGAGGTCTCGCGGCGAGCCCCGATATCCCGAAAGAGCCCAAGGAGCGATATGCCTATTTTCTGCGCGATGGGGCGGAGCGCCTGGCACGCGCGCAGTTCGGTCAGCCGTTGGGCGCGGATTTCGAGGACAAATTCGATCACGAATACTGGGAGTGGGACGACGACCCCAAGTTCTCGCGGCGCCTCAAGCTCAAAGAGGGAAAGAAGCCTTCAGCAGCCATCAACGCGCTGTTTTCCCACCTGGGCAAATGGCGTGTCGACTGCGATCACCTGGTGCAGATCGCGCAGTTATGGGCCCAGCTCAATACCTTGGGAGAGAGCGAATTCGACCAGCGCAATACGCCAACGCTGGAGCTTCGTCCTCGCGAATCATCGACGCTGAAGACGAAGGAGCATTACGGCCGCAGCGGCCCGGGCGACTATTGGAAGGTCATCGTGGAATGGCGGCCACCCAATAGCCCGCAATTCGATCCGCGCGACACGAAAAAGACCACAGAAGAGCTAGTGCAAACAGCGCCTGTCGGGAGTCGGATACGTTTTACCAACCGTCACGCACAAGCATGGCATCCGTTCTGCCACGAAAACACCCTCAAAGTCGGCAACGACCTTTTTGCAGCGGGTGGGATGACGACGCTCTTGGGTCGTAATACCTTCTCTCAGCTTGAGGTCGAAACGAACCTCGCGAAATATACGAAGTCAGACACCGATCCGGCCTCTATCCGTGAAGCTATCTATATCGACGAAATCGAGATATTCGATACGCCGGATGCGGCATCGCGCCCATCTGACAAGCATTGAGAGGCGGGCTGGCGTGCGGCAGATATTCGACGATTGGCATCGGTGTCGTGCGCATCAGCCGACCTTGACGACATTCGCGAGCGAGTCCGTTTGCTGCCGTAGCCACGTTTGTCGGGGACAACGCATCAGATCATGCTGAAAGTTGCGCCTTGATGGATTCGATGGCAAAGCCAGGCACCGATGCTGTGCGAGCGCTGGGCTTGCACTGCAGGTAGTGATAGTCCGGGCCTAAAAAAGGCGCCTAGAAGGCGCCTTTTTTGTAGCGATGACGAAAGACGATCAGCCCTTCTTGACCTCGAAATTCTGCGTGGTGATCGACTTGCCGTCGAGCGAAATCTCGACCTTGTACTTGCCTTCCGGCCACGGATTGGGGTTGACCACCTTGAAGGTCGTGGTGGCAGCACCTTCGGTGGCGATCGACTGGCTGGTGGTGGTGATCAGCTGGCTCTTGTCCAGATAGGTCCACTTGGCGCTGAGCGTGGCGCTGCTGGTGGTGCCTTCGGTGCCGACACTGGCGTAGATGGTTTTTTCGCTCGGTGCAAAGCTGCTCTTGGCCTTGGTCACTTTGTGTTCGGCGTTGACGGCGTTACCGAGCACGACGCCGGCGACCTTGAAGCTGGTATCGGCGGCAGGCGCGGCGGTCGCTGCGGCCGGGGCGGTAACCGGTGCAGCGGCGGCGGTGCTGGCAGCGGCCGGATGTGCTGCGGTGCTGGCCGGTGCCGGAGCAACTGGTGCCGTGGATGCCGGTGCCGGCGCTGCTGCGGTGCTGGCCGCGGCCGGTGCAGCGGCCGGTGGCTCGTTCTTGCCGCAGGCACTGAGCGTCAGCAGGCCGGCGAAGGTGATGCTGTACAGGGCGGCGGAGCGTGCGGAAAGTTTCATGATGGAATCCGTTATCGGCGATGTAAGTCGGCGTGATGTGGCTTGGGCGCGGAGCGCAGGGTGCAAAGCCTAGCGCTATTGTCATGAAGCGTCGATTACTAGCGCGCCGCTTTACCTGGATTTGCCCTTTACTGTCGCGCACCGCGTGGGTTGCCGGGCGTGGCCGGCAAGTTGCTGCGAAAAGGATTGATATCGAGCCCGCCGCGGCGTGTGTAGCGCGCGTATACGCTCAATTGTGTGGGTGCGCAGCGATGCATCAGGTCCACATAGATCCGTTCCACGCACTGTTCGTGGAATTCGTTGTGATTGCGAAATGAAATCAGGTAGCGCAGCAAGCCGGCGTGATCGATCGGCGCACCGCGATAAGCGATCTGCACGCTGCCCCAATCGGGCTGGCCGGTCACCGGGCAATTGGAGCGCAGCAGATCCGATACCAGCGTTTCATCGATGGCATCGGCAGCGTGGTTGGCAGATAAATAATCCGCCTTGGGCGGGCCGTAGTCGTAGATGTCCAGCGGCATGGTGTCGATCAGCGTGCCGGATAAATCGCTGATGGCGTGGCCGCGCGCGCCGGCCTCGCTGAGCAGCACCTGCACAGTTGCGCCCGCGGCAGCGGACAAATCGCCGGCAAGCAGCGCCGACAAAGCAGTGGCATCGGCATAGCGTTCTTGCGCAAAGCCGTTCAAGTACAGCTTGAACGATTTGGACTCGATGATATTCGGCGAGCTTGCCGGTACGCGGAACTCGGCCAGTGCCACCAGCGGCTTGCCGCGAGCGTCCAGCCAGGACAGTTCGTAGGCGTTCCAAATGTCGACGCCATGGAACGGCAGTACCTCGCCGACGCCGATTTCCGCCCGCTTTTCACTGCGCGGTATCGGAAACAGCAGGCTGGGGTCGTAGCGATCGGCGTAGATCGTAGTCTTGCCGAGGGGGGAGTGTTCGGGGGTATGCCTGCGCGCATTATGCGTTTGTGTATAACTTTTGCACAAAAGTTATACACAAACCCATGGGATGGCTCCGCCGCCCATCATCATCATCGGCGGTCGATCCGGATATTTGTGAGCACGAACTGGCGGAGGGTCATGCGTTCATGCCTGACTTGCAGCCAAGGCGTCCTCCCCCGGTAAATCGAGGGAGGACCGTGTATCTCAGGCGTTGACCATCCGCATCCCCGCTTCGGGATAGCGCGAGCCGGCGATGGCATCGGTCGGGAACACGGCCGTGATATCGGCCAGGTCGGTGCTGCTTAGCGTGACGTCGAGCGCGGCCAGGTTCTGCTCCAGATATTTGCGCCGCTTGGTGCCGGGAATCGGCACGATGTCGTCGCCCTGGGCCAGGACCCAGGCCAGCGCCAGTTGCGCCGGTGTGCAGGCTTTGCGCGTGGCCAGTGCTTTCACTTTCTCGACCAGGGCCAGGTTGCGGGCAAAGTTTTCACCCTGGAAGCGCGGGCTGTTGCGGCGGTAATCGTCTTCGGCGAAGTCTTCCGGGCGGGTGATCTCGCCGGTGAGAAAGCCGCGCCCCAGCGGGGAGTAGGGCACCAGGCCTACGCCGAGCCGGCGGCAGGCGTCCAGCATGCCGTTTTGTTCGGGGTCGCGGGTCCACAGCGAGTACTCGCTTTGCAGGGCGCTGATCGGATGCACCGCATGGGCGCGCTCCAGCGTTTGCGCCGAGGCTTCGGACAAGCCGAGGTAACGCACCTTGCCGGCCTGGACCAGCTCGGCCATGGCGCCGACGGTTTCCTCGATCGGCACGGTCAGATCCACCCGGTGCTGGTAATACAGGTCGATATATTCCACGCCCAGCCGCTTGAGGCTGGCCTCGCAGGCGGCACGCACATACTCGGGGCGGCCGTTGACGCCGCGGACCTGCATATTGGTTTCATCGCGCACGATGCCGAACTTGGTCGCCAGCACCACCTGGTCGCGGCGATCGCGAATGGCCTTGCCGACCAGTTCCTCGTTGATGAACGGGCCGTACATGTCAGCGGTGTCGAGCAAGCTCACGCCCAAGTCCAGCGCGTGATGAATGGTAGCGATGGATTCGGCATCGTCGCGCTCGCCGTAGAAATCGCTCATACCCATGCAGCCCAGGCCAAGGGCGGAAACCTTGAGGCCTTGGTTGCCGAGTGCGCGTGTATGGAGTTGCCGTGTTTGCCTGACCTGGTTCATCGGATCGGTCTCACAGAGGGGGAGGGTGAGCGCATTCTTCGCCTATTCGGCTTGTCGATAAATATTCAATAATCGACATCTCTATTTCATTGAGATAAACAATCGCCATGGACCGCCTGCATGCCATGCGAGTGTTCACGCGTATCGTCGAGCTGGGCAGCTTTACCCGCGCCGCCGATGACCTCAGCCTGCCGCGCGCCACCCTGACCCACACCATCAAGCGACTGGAAGCGCAGCTCGGTACCCAGCTGCTGCAACGGACCACCCGGCGCGTCACGGTGACCCACGACGGCCAGACGTACTACGGTCATTGCCGCCGGCTATTGGCTGACCTGGATGAGGTCGAGGGGCAGTTCCGCGATGCCGCCGCGCAGGTCAAAGGCCAGGTACGGGTCGATTTGCCGGCGACATTTGCGCGATTGATCGTGATCCCGGCCTTGCCAGAGTTTTTTGCGCGTTACCCCGGCATTGAACTGCATCTGAGCACCGGCGATCGCTTCGTCAACCTGGTGCAAGAGGGGATCGATTGCGTGCTGCGTGCGGGCGCGCTGCCGGATTCGGGCCTGATCGGCCGCCGCGTGACGAGCTTGTCGCAAGCCACCGTCGCCAGCGCGGCTTACCTGCGTGAGCACGGCCTGCCAGAAACGCTGGCCGAGCTGCAAAAAGGTCATGTGGCGGTGAATTGGGCCTCGCCGACGACGCGCCGGTCCGAGCCGCTGGATTTCATGGTCCAGCGCAAACTGCGCCAGTTGGCGCTGCCGAGCCGGGTCACCGTCAATGGGGTGGAGGCGTATCTGGCGTGCTGCGAGGCGGGCATGGGCATTGCGCAATTTCCGCGCTATCGCATTGCCGACGCGCTGGCCAAGGGCGAGCTATGCGAAATATTGCCCGCTTACCCGCCGCCCTCGTTGCCGGTAACCGTGCTGTATCCACCGCAGCGCCAACTACCGCCGCGTCTACGGGTATTTATCGATTGGCTGATCGAGCGGATGGCCGACGTAAGATAGCTTGCGCTCACCCGCCACCTATGCCGGCGCCGCAAGCACGCGACATGGCCGGCACGCTTGCGAAAAGCCACCTGCACTGAGCATGCCGTTTTGCCGCGACGCACAACAACGTTGCCGGCGCGCTGCGCGCCGAATGGCTTGGGCGCTGGCCGGGTACCGCATGGCGAGATCCGCCCCGGGCGCAACATCACGGTTTGAACCGGGACCTTTGGCAGGGGTGCAGGCATGACCTCCGGGCTAGCATCGAACGTTCACATGATGCCGCCGCCAAGGCCGGTATCGGTTGCTGATGACTGCCGTAATGAAGGGGTGAAGATGAAGTCGATGGGGATGAAGCCGCGCCTGCTGGGCGCGCTGGTGATGAGTGTGCTTTCGGCTGGCGTAGCCGCGCAGACCAAGACCCTGAGCGCAGACGATTACGCACATGCGGAGCGCTTCGTCGGCTACAACGCGATGCCGTTGGTCGATCACGCCGTGCAGAACGCGATGTGGCTGGATGACGGTCACTTCTGGTTTCGCGACCACGACGTCAATGGCGATCACTATCAGCGCATGGACGTGACCACCGGCAAGGCTGAGCCCGCGTTCGATCAGGCCAAGCTCGCTGCCGCGTTGACCAAGCTCAGCGGCAAGACGGTCGATGCGAAGAAGCTGTCGATCATCGATTACAGCATCGCCGCCGATGGTCGCTACAACATCAGTACGCGCAGCAAACAGTATGTTTGCGATCTCGCTGGCGAAGGCGTGTGCGTCGCCAAAGGCGAGGCCGGCAAAGACCAGCCCAAGCGCGGCGATGAACCGGGTGTGTTGTCGCCGGACAAGCGCAGCGAGGCTTTTATCCGCCACTGGAACCTGTGGTTGCGCGATGTCGCCAGCGGCAAGGAGACCCAGCTCACCACCAACGGTGTCGAGAACTATGGCTACGCCACCGACAACGCCGGCTGGAAACACACCGACGAAGCGATTCTGGTGTGGTCGCCCGATTCCCACAAAATCGCCACCTTCCAGCAGGATCAGCGCAAGACCAGCGACATGTACCTGGTCAGCACCAACGTTGGCCGTCCGAAACTGGAGCAGTGGAAATATCCGCTGGTAGGCGATGAAAACGTCACCATGATCGAGCGTGTGGTGATCGATGTGGCGAGCAAGCACGTGGTGCGCCTGCAGATGCCGCCGGATCAACACCGCTCCAGCCTTTGCGATGACATCAGCTGCGGTCGTGACGGCGGCTGGGACGATGTGAAATGGGCGCCGGACAATAAGAGCCTGGCGTTTGTGTCGACCTCGCGCGATCACAAGCAAGAGTGGTTCCGCATCGCCAATCCGGATACCGGCGCCGTGCGCACCGTGTTCGACGAAAAAGTGGCGACGTATTACGAAAGCGGCAACGACATGGTGAACTGGCAGTATCTGCCGGCCACGAATGAAGCGATCTGGTTCAGTGAGCGCGATGGCTGGGGCCAGCTATACCTGTACGACCTGAGCACCGGCAAGCTCAAGCAGCAGATCACTCAGGGCGAAGGCAATGTCACCCAGGTGCTGCGGGTCGACCCGGCCAGCCGCACGATCTGGTTCCGCGGCGTGGGCAAAGAGCGTGGCCGCGATCCGTACTACCAGCACTTCTACAAAATCGGTATGGACGGCCAAGGCCTGACCTTGCTCACGCCCGAAGATGCCGACCACAGCATTGCGCTGTCACCCGATGGCCATCATTTCGTCGATGCGTATTCGACCTTTACCGCCCCGCCGGTCACCGTGCTGCGCAGCTCCGATGACGGTCGCGTGCTGGCGCCGGTAGCCACGGCCGACATCAGCCGCCTGAAGGCGGCCGGCTGGGTGCCGCCGGAGCCGTTCACGGTGAAAGGGCGCGATGGCAAGACCGATTTGTACGGCCTGATGTTCAAGCCAACCCATTTCGATCCGAGCAAGAAATATCCCATCGTCGATTACGTCTACCCCGGCCCGCAGACCGGTTCGATTGGCAGCCGCAGTTTTTCCGCGGCGCGCGGCGATCATCAGGCCTTGGCCGAGCTCGGCTTTATCGTGGTGGCTATCGATGGCATGGGCACGCCGTGGCGTTCCAAGGCATTTCACGACGCCTATTTCGGCAACGTCATCGATAACACCTTGCCCGACCAGGTCGCGGGCTTGAAAGAACTGGGCAAGCGTTATTCGTGGATCGACCTCGACCGGGTCGGCATGTGGGGTCATTCAGGCGGCGGCAACGCGACGGTGGGCGGGCTGTTTTTCTACCCGGATTTCATCAAGGTCGGTATTGCCGAAAGCGGCAATCACGACAACCGCAACTACGAAGACGACTGGGCCGAAAAATGGCAAGGCCTGTTGGTGAAAGACAAAGACGGCCACAGCAATTACGACAAGCAGGCCAACCAGGCATTTGCCGCCAACCTCAAAGGTCATTTGCTGCTGGCTCACGGCACCATGGATGACAACGTGCCGCCGTATCAAACCTTGTTGATCGTCGATGCGCTGATCAAGGCGAACAAGGATTTCGACCTGATCATGATCCCCACTGCGCACCATGGCTACGGTGAAGCAAGCACCTACATGATGCGTCGGCGCTGGGATTACTTCGTGCGTAACCTGATGGGGGCCGAGCCGCCGAAGAACTACGCGATGAAGCCGCCCAAGGATTGATCCGTTGCCGTTGTTCCCCGCTCGACAGCGAGCGGGGAACAACGCGTGACTTCAGCAAGATTTATTGATTGGACGGCTGGGCCAGGCCCTTGGCCAGCGCTTCGTCCAGCAGGCTATCCATTTGTTGCTCGGCACGTGCAGCGGCCGCGCTTTGTTGTTTGGAGAGTGCCTCCTCGCGCTTGCCGAGCTCGGCCTCTTGCCTGGATAGTGCCGCCTGCGACTCGTTGATTGCTGCCTGTTCGGTGTTCAAACCTGCCTGCCTGCGATTGAGTTCGGCGGCACGGCGATCGAGCTCGGCCACACGCTGGGGCGTACTGACATCGGCAGGCAGCGCGGCGCGCTCGGCCTCGATCCCCGCGCGTTGTCCTTCTAATTCGCCTATGCGTGCCGCCAACGCACCCTCGCGTGCGGCGAGGCCGCTTTGCTCGCCAGAGAGCCGGCCCTGCTCACCGGACAGTCGGCCTTGCTCGGTCGACAGTTCGTTGGCCGGTGTATAGGCGTCGCGGGCGCGTCGGACAAAGGCCGCATCGTGGATTACGTAGGCTTTGTCGCCACGGCGAAACCACACCATCGGCAGCTTGTCCCGAGACACCTGCTTGGCGCTGTTCAAGTCGATGTTGGTGCCGCTGATGATGGACAGATGGTGATCGAACAGCGCAAAACCGCGTTTGGCATGGGAGTCGATGCTGATATCCGTGGCGGTGCTAAACCGGGTGCCCATACCAGCCGGCGGCGGTGGCGCTCTGGGTGGGGGCGGTGGCAGTGGCGGTGGCGGGGAGCCCGGTTCTATCGGCGCCGCCGGCGGTACAGGTGGCGGCGGTGGCAGCGGTATCACCGATGCAGCTGTGCTTTTCGTTGGCGCGGTTGGCGTATCGGTGCCGTGCGCATCGGCTGCGGTGACGCGATAAGGCAGCACGCCTGCCAGTGCGACGCCTGCCACCAGCAGCCAACTCACGGCGCGTGGGGTGGTGCCGTTGACGGTTTCTTGCAGCATGATCAATCGCCTTTTCAAGTTTTGAAAGGTGGGGGAGGCCCCCGCCAGGCCGGCATGCATGGGGCGCACGACGCCGAGGCGCAGCAATAGACGTCCGTAATCGTGCGGTAGTGCGCGATGCCGTTGCAGTACCTGCGCATCACAGGCAGCCTCGCGGTTGATGGCGTACTCGCGAGTGGCCCAGGTCACCCCGGGGTGAAAGAAAAACAAGCGTTGCGCGATGGCCGGCACCCAGCCCAGCCACAAGTCGCCGCGTTGCACATGCGCCAACTCGTGCGCCATCGCCATCGCCGATTCGTCTTCGCTCAGCGCCTGACCGGCAGGCAGCAACACGGTCGGGCGCCACAAGCCCATGACCTGTGGCGAGGCAATCGCAGGCGAGACCCGCAGTGCCGGGCAGCGGCGCAGGCCTAGTGCATGGGCTTGTTGCATGCACAGCGTCTGCAAGGCTTCATTATCGAGCGGTGTCGAGTCGCGCAGCACGGCGCGTGCCTGTCGCCATTGTTTGATCGCCTGCCACAGTTGCACCAGCACTCCGGCTAGCCACAAGGCCAGTAGCAGCACCCGCCAATGGATTGACGAGGGCTCGGCGTCGGCGGGAGTCGGCGGCAGCGATGCCGATATCGGCGCCATCGAGGTCGGCTCGGCCATCCAGCTGGTGTGGTCGTGGGGCGAGGTGATGACCGAGGCGGCCTCCGTGACAGGCGCGAGTAACGGCAGCTTGACGGGGGTGTTGACGGTCAAGCCCAGGATCAGTTGCGCACCGACCAACCACCACAGCGTGCTGCGAACAGCCGGTGACAGCCGCGGCAACCAGCGCCCCAGCAGCCACAACACGCCAATCAGCAGGGCTGCTTGTATGGACGTCCAGATCAAACGGCTGAGCAAGGTGTCGGCGAGGATATCGAGCATGCTCATCTCAGGTCTCCTTGCGCCGGGACTGCAATTGCGTCACCAGGGCTTCGAGCTCGGCCAGCTCCACATCGCTGACCTCGGCGCGCTCGGACATCCAGGCGACAAAGGGCGATACCGAGCCACTGAGGGTTTTCTCGACAAAGCTGCCGACGGCGCTGCGCATCACCTCGCCCGGGCCGGCGGTGACGCTATAGCGGTACATGCCCTTGAGCTGTTTGCGCTTGAGATAACCCTTGCTGCGCAGCCGTTCCATCATGGTCAGCACGGTCGAGCGGGCGAGCCCGCGCGACTCGCCAAAACTGGTGGCTACTTCGCCGACCGAGGCGTGCTCGTGGTCGGCCAGGTAATGCAGGAGCGCCAGCTCCTGGTCGCCGATAGAGGGTTTGGACATGACGCGGCATCTCGTGACTACAGGTGTAGTCAGACGCTACGCCTTAACTACAGTTGTAGTCAATAGGCCGTAGGGCGGGTCATGGGTCTGAAAGGAGCGGGCCGCCAGGCTGGCGGCCCAAGCTCAGAAGGCCATATCGAAGGCCACTTCACCTTGTACGCCGACCTGGTACGCCGACACGCGGCGCTCGAAGAAGTTGGTCAACTCCTGCACGTCTTGCAGATCCATGAAGTCGAACGGGTTCTTGGCGCCGTACTTCTTCGGCATGTCGAGCTGAGCCAGGCGCTGGTCGGCGCAGTATTCGAGGTACTGACGCATTTCCTTGGCCGCATGCTGTCGTCGAACAGCTCCGGCTCTTGCTCGCGCACGGTGCGCACCACTTCGAAGGCGAACGCCATGTGGCCGCTTTCGTCGCGAAACACCCAGTTGGTACCCGATGCCAGGCCATGCAGCAAACCGCGTGAACGCAAAAAGTACACGTAGGCGAACGCGGCATAGAAGAACAAACCCTCGATGCAGGCAGCGAAGCAGATCAGGTTGAGCAGGAACTGCTGCCGATGCTCGCGGGTTTCCAGCCGGCGCAGGCCCTGGATGGAGTCGATCCATTTAAAGCAGAACTCGCCCTTCTGGCGAATCGAGGGAATGTTCTCGATGGCGTCGAAGGCTTTGTTGCGCTCGGTCGGGTCGGGGATATAGGTGTCGAGCAAGGTCAGATAAAACTGCACATGCAGCGCTTCTTCGTACAGCTGGCGCGACAAATACATGCGCGCCTCGGGCGCATTGATGTGCTGGTACAGGTTAAGCACCAGGTTGTTCGAGACGATGGTGTCGCCGGTGGCGAAGAAGGCGACCAGGCGATGAATCAAATGGCGATCGGCATCGGACATCTTCGACTTGAGGTCGGTGACGTCGAGCGAGAAATCCACTTCGTCCACCGTCCACGTGTTCTTGATGGCGTTGCGATACATCTCGTAGAACTCGGGATAACGCATCGGGCGCAGCGTCAGCTCGAAGCCGGGGTCGAGAATATGCGAGTCGCGAGTCGTGGTGGACATGGGTATTCCTAAGCAAAGATGGAGCGGCTATCTCCCTCCCCTGCGTGCAGCAGGGGAGGGCCGGGGTGGGGTGAAGCCCGGCACCATGCGATGTCGTCGCAAGGGCTTAGCCCCTCCCAACCTTCCCCTGCTAGTGCCGAAAAGGGACTCCCTTCGGTCGCAGGGGGAGGGCGGTGTCGGTGTTACTGGCAGGCTTCGCAGTACTCGGGGTTTTCCAGTGAGCAGAACACCGCGGCATTGGCCTGGTCTTGTGCGATCGCCGACGGGTCGGCGATCGGCGCACTGGTTTTTGCCGGCGCCGTTACCGTGGTCTTGGTGATGCGGGTGGCTGGACGCGAGCGCAGGTAATAGGTGGTTTTGACACCGGCCTTCCACGCATACATATACATCGAGCTGAGCTGACCGATGTTCGGGTTTTCCATGAACAGGTTCAGCGACTGGCTTTGATCGATATACGCACCGCGCGCGGCGGCAAGTTCGATCAAGGCCTTCTGCGGCAGTTCCCACACGGTGCGGTAAATCGAGCGCAGCCGCTCGGGAATCGCCGTGATGCCTTGAATCGAGCCTTCGTCCAGCTTGATCGCATCACGAATTTCCGCGGTCCACAGGCCCAGCGTCTTCAGCTCGTCGACCAGGTAACGGTTGACCACCAGGAAGTCGCCCGACAGCGTTTCGCGCTTGAACAGGTTGCTGACCTGCGGCTCGATGCACTCATAGCAACCGGCGATCGAGGCGATCGTGGCGGTGGGGGCGATGGCGATCAACAGCGAGTTGCGCAGGCCGTGGGCCTTGATCTTCTCGCGCAAGGCATCCCAACGCGCACTGTCGTGCGGCTGTGCCTGCGTCCAGTAGTCGAACTGCAGTTCGCCATTGGCCGCGCGGCTTTCGGCAAAGCCCGGATGCGCACCGGCCTGCTCGGCCATCTCGTTGGACATCGACAAGGCGTTGAAATAAATCTCTTCGGCAATGCGTGTCGACAGTGCCAAGGCTTCGGCCGAGTCGAACGGCATGCGCAGTTTGAAGAACACATCCTGCAAGCCCATCACACCCAGGCCGACCGGGCGCCATTTGCGATTGGCGGTGGCGGCGGTATCGATCGGATAGAAGTTGAGATCGATCACCCGGTCCAGCTGACGCACAGCAGTACGCGCGGTGGCGGCGAGTTTCTCGAAATCGAACGCGCCATCGACCACATGCCGGGCCAGATTGATCGAGCCGAGGTTGCACACTGCCGTTTCGCCATCCGAGGTGACTTCCAGAATCTCGGTGCACAGGTTCGACAAGTGGATGACGTTCTCGGGTTTGGCCGTCTGGTTGCTGGTGGCGTTGCTGCGATCCTTGAAAGTAATCCAGCCATTGCCGGTCTGCGCCAGCGTGCGCAGCATGCGGGCATACAGTTCGCGAGCCTTGACCTTTTTCGAGGCGATGCCGTTGGCTTCGGCTTCGCGATAAGCGCGCTCGAAGGTCTCGCCCCAGCTATCGACGAAGTGCGGCACGATTTTCGGATCGAACAGCGACCAGTCGCCGTCGCTCTCGACCCGGCGCATGAATTCGTCGGGAATCCAGTTGGCCAGGTTGAGGTTGTGCGTGCGGCGGGCTTCGTCGCCGGTGTTGTCGCGCAGTTCGAGGAACTCCTCGATGTCTGCATGCCATGGCTCCAGGTAAACGCAGGCCGCGCCTTTGCGCTTGCCGCCCTGGTTGACCGCGGCCACCGAGGCGTCCAGGGTCTTCAGCCACGGTACCAGGCCGTTGGAGTGACCGTTGGTGCCCTTGATCAGCGAACCGCGCGAACGCACCCGCGAGTAGGCCAGGCCAATGCCGCCGGCGAACTTGCTGAGCTTGGCCACGTCGGCGTACTTGTCGTAGATCGACTCCAGCGAATCGGTCGGCGAGTCGAGCAAGAAGCAGGAGCTGAGCTGTTCGTGGGTGGTGCCGGCGTTGAACAGCGTCGGCGAGCTGGCGATATATTCCAGCGACGACAACAAGCGGTACAGCTCCAGCGTCTCGCCGATTTCATTGCCGCCCAGGGCGCAGGCGATACGCATGAAGAAATACTGCGGCGTCTCGATGACTTTGCGCTGTTGCGGATGACGCAACAGATAGCGGTCATACACCGTGCGCAGGCCGAAATACTCGAAGCGGCGGGTCGCCAGCGGATCGATCGCGTCATTGAGCTTGCGTGCGTTGGCCGCCACGAAGTCGCGCAGGCGTGCATTGAGAATGCCCAGTTCCGCACCGCGTGCGATCGACTGCGAATAGCTCTGGATTTCCTGACCGCTGACTTCTTTGTCGATAAACGCACCCAGCAGGCGCGCGGCGAGCTGGCCGTATTCCGGCTCTTCGGCGGTCAGTGCGGCCGAGGTGCGGATGGACAGTTCGTCCAGCTCTTGGGTGCTGGCGCCGTCATACAGGCCGCCGATGGTTTTCAATGCCACGCGCAGCGGATCGACGCCGTGCAGGCCTTCGCCGCTGCGGGTGACCGCGCGGACGATCTTATTGACGTCGACGATTTCATGGCCGCCGTTGCGCTTGGTCACGCGCATCTGGCCGGGATTATGGGGAGGGGTCAAAGCAAAAGGGGCTTCCATGGCCGGTGTTGGTTTGCTTTCGGGCATGGCCGCGTTCGCCTCATGGGCGTCGGCGACAACGGCGGATGCGTCCACACCAGCGGCAGTGCGTTCGCGCGTGGTGGTATCAAGAGGTTGCATGGCATCGCTCCGAGAATGAATCAAACGCCTGCTCCCGAGCGCAGGGCTGAAGTAGTGGCTAGCAGGGACGGTCGGTCGGCGGGGCTGACGCCCCGCAGCACGACGCGCCTCCCCGCGGAAGCCGCCACCACTCATCGCAGCGCTGAAAGACTGCGATGTGTCGGCAGGTCTTCGGACTCGCGGACATGAGCCTTTCGGCTCGCCTACTTGTCCCCGCTTCCCAGCCGCTGCTGGCCAGTGCTATGGGGGCTTTCGTTTCCACTTACCGCTGCGGGGCAGTCCCGGATTCACACCGGATTCCCTATTAAGCCGATCCGACCGTAGGTCTGAGAAAGGCACCGACAGGGCACAACATATCGGGTGCCAGGGGGCGGGTCAACCCAATAACTTGTGGATATGTCGGTGGATAAGCCGCTTCACCCCAGCTGTGACGCGAGCTTGGCCGATCGCAAAAAAAGTTCTTGGGCGGGTCGCCTGATCCGGCGAAGCGGAGCGGATGACCTAGCTGATGTCAGGCTAAGGTGATGACCGCCAGGGAGGTCTCGGTGACCACGGCGAAACGCGGGTGGGTGGGGTGGACCGCAATGATCGGGCGGGGATGGGGCCAGAGACCGTGCTCGGCGGCCGGGGCATGGTGAATCTTCAGCTCTGGCCACGCCAGCTGAGTCAGGCCATCGGGCGTACTCCAGCGCAAATCCTCCTCAACATATACAAGGCCGCCCGCGCAGGGGTAGAGCGGGCCGAGCGGATTCCAGTCGCGCTGGCGTTGACTCCAGGCGTGTCGAGCCAGGGACCAGATGCCGGATTCACCAGCGCCGAGATCGTCGGATTCGTCATCGAGTTCGTCTTCATCGTTGGTCGTGACCACGATGTGCTGCGCATCGTGCCAGCCGGCGCTGGCTACTTGGCCATTTATCGGTGGCGCAAGGTCAGCGCTATCGAGTGATGCAGGTTGGCTCAGCGCTTCGGCGACGTCATAAACATGCAGCACATTCCATGGATGCCAGACCCAGCCAGCCGAGAGCAGATAACGCCCATCGGGGCTGAATTGCAGGCGCGAATGGAATACATCGATAGCCTCGCTTTCGCGTTGGGTCAGCCGCTGGCCCTCGGCGAGCGTCTCTATCTCGATGCGGTTGTAACTGTCGGGGCAGTGCGCCATGACCTCGCGGCCGTCAGGCAGCATGCCCAGGGCAACGGGGTAATCGTAGGCATCGGCGAAATAGAAGCTGCGATTGATCTCGCGCAGGACGTGACCGTGTTCGAGTACCAGCCCTTTAGTTTGCCGGTCGGCATAGATCACGCTGAAACGGCCCGATGGCGAACCTACCGCGCGACCGAACGAGTACGCGTAGTTGACTACAGCCGAGGGTTCAGCGCCGCTGGCCAGCCACCGGCGCCCTCCACCGACCCAGTCCACCAGTTCGTTGCCTTCCCAGATCAGTGACTGAGGCCGCGTCCGGGTGGGTAAATGCTCGATACCTGCTTTTTTCACGATGTCGCTTCCTGCGATGGGGCTCTGGCCGTTAAGTCAAGATGGCCTCAAGGCACGATGCTGACGTCGATCTCGATCGGGTAGGGCACCGGTTTTTCGGGTGGGGTGGGCAGGGTCCAGCTGGCGAACTGGCCGGCGAAGCAGTTGGCGACCGGAGTGGCCGGGAAGACGTCGACATGCGCGGGCTTGCCATCGGCCTGCACCTCGCTGACCAGGGTGAACGGCGCTTTGTTGGCCGGGGCGTTGCTGTCGATGCAGGCTTTCAGCGCATTGGTGGTCGGGTTGCCGATCTTGGCCCAGAGCTGGGTCTGGTAGGTCGAGCCGGCGGCGGTGGCTTCGGTCAGTTTGGCCTGGGTCACGCGCGAGGCGAAGCTGTTTTGAGATGCGTCGGTGGGGGCGAGCAACAGGGCGGCGGCAAGCAAGATCGACATGGCGGGTATCCAGGCGGGTGAGTGGCGCACGTTAGCAGTTCTGCCGGGGATGCTCTGCTGGCAGGGGCGTGCGCGGGGTGATCAGTGTGTTCACTTCATGGGCGAGAGCGCACCCCCTCCCGGCCTCCCCCTGCAGACAGGGGGAGGAGCTACAGCTTGCTTCGTTTGGACTCCCTCCCCTGCTTGCAGGGGAGGGCTGGGGAGGGGTCAAGCTTGCAGCAGGTTTAGGCACAAGCCATAAGACACAAGCGTAGGCTTAACCTCAGTCCGCCCGATGCTCTAGCGCCAGGTATTCCTCGCTTTGCATTTCGATCAGGCGCGATTCGGTGCGGCCGAACTCGGCGCGCAAACGCTCGCCGTCGTACAGTTCGGTGATCGGCGCGGCGGCTGACAGCACCAGCTTGACGTGGCGGTCGTAGAACTCATCCACCAGCAGCACGAAGCGTTTGGCGGCGTCCTCGCTGTAGATACTGAATTGCGGCACGTTGGAGACGATGATGGCCGGGCCGGCCTTGGCCAGTTCGATGTAGTCGGCGACCGCACGCGGGCCTTCGCACAGGTCGGGAAAGTCGAACCAGAGAATATTGTCGGCGCGTTTGCGCAACGGAATGGGGCGGTCGTTGATGGTGATGTCGCCACCGTCCTGCGCCTCGCCCTGCGCCTGGGTGGTGAAAATCCGGGTCAGCGCACGCTCGGCCTCGACCCCGGGCGGGGTGTGATAAACCGGGGCTTGCGACAAAGCACGCAAACGCCAGTCGTGCGCCGAAATCATTTCGACGACATGGCAATGCTTTTCGATCAAGGCGATGGCGGGCAGAAAGCGCGCGCGCTGCAAGCCGTCTTTGTACAAGTTGGCCGGCGCGGTATTGGAGGTGGTGACCAGGCTGACGCCGCGTTCGGTAAGTGCTTGCAGCAGCGTGGCGAGAATCATCGCATCGCCGATGTCGTTGACCAGGAATTCGTCCAGGCACAGCACGCGGCAGCGGCCGGCGATGCCGGCAGCCACATCGAGCAGCGGGTCTTGCCGCTCGCCGAGGGCGCGCAGGCTTTCGTGCACCTCGCCCATGAAGCGGTGATAGTGGCGGCGCAGCGCGATACCCGGCGGCAGGCTGGAGACGAACAAATCCATCAAAAAGGTTTTGCCGCGGCCGACACTGCCCCATAGATACAGGCCGGGCACCAGCGCGGTCGATTCGTTGCCGAGCAGTGATTTCAGCCGCCCGAACAAGCCATTGCTTTCGGGGGCGGCGGTCAGCGCGGCATACATGCGGTCGAACTCGGGCAGCAGCATTTGCTGCGCCGGGTCGGCTTCCCAGCGGTGTGCGGCAATGCCTTCCTGATAACGCGCGCTGGGCGCGATGGATGGGTTTTCACTCATAGGGTTTGCTGGGGCTCTACAGCTCAGGCGGGCGCGGCTTTGCGCTTACGGCATCCGGTCGATGGGGAGGGTTTTGTCGTTGTCGTCGTGCCAGCGCTGGATCGTCTTGGGCACGCGCGTTTTCCAGTCCGGCACATTGGTGTAATAGCGCATGCGCACCTGATTCTTGGCGTCGAACACCAGCAGGCCGATCCACAACTGCTCGCCGTGACTCATCACGATGGCCGCAGTGGTGTTGGCGATGCCGCGCACGAAATAGGTGCCGACCGTTGCACCCAGGTGGTCCAGGTCGTCCGCCGTGCTGCTCAGGTTCACCGTGTCCAGCAGGGTGCCGTAGTCTTTGCCCAGCAATTGGCGTGCGGCCAAATCCTGCGCTGGTTGGTCCAGCACCTTGAGGCTGAGCAGAGTGGGGGCGGGCTTGGCCTCGGCGATCGCGACGGGGACATAGTCGCCACCGTAGCCGACCCCGATGGCGGCTCCGCAGTCGGCGTCGTTTTGGTTCACCGCCAATCGCTGGCCGCGTAGCTGGAACGCCAGTACGCAGCGGTCGTCAGGATGCGCTTGACCTTGCTGGCCGTTCACCAGCAACTGGCCGGTGACGCTGCTTACGTGTGCTCCGTTGAAGGCCTGGATAGAGAAGTTCAGTCGCGGCAGGTCGCCCCACAGCAGCAAGTCGGCACCGACGCTGGGATTGTTGCTGTTGAGTGTCCAGCGCTGTTGCCAGCGCATCGGATCCGGCGCCTGCATGCCCTTGCCAGCTGCCAAGGCACTCAGGCGCTGATGGTAGTTCCAGGTCAGGCAGGTCTTGTCGTCGTTGCAGGCGTCACGCTGCTTGAGCCAGTTGCGTTGCACGCGCAGCAGTGCCGCGTCGCCTGGCGTGGCCGCCATCGCCTGGTGGAAAGCGCTGGCTAGCTGGCTATCGAGTTGGGATAGAGCCGGGTCGGCGCAAACGGTTTTCTCGACGGTGGACTGCGCCTTGTGGCAGTCGAAGCCGGCGGCATGGGCGAACAGAGGCAGGGCGAGCAGGACCGCGGCGGTCCAGGGCAGCAGGCGCATGTTCAACTCCGTGAGGGGGGGAGCCATTCGCGTACGGCGTGCTTTACGGCGCCGCGTAAATCCATCAACCGGCGATGGAAAAAATGGCTGGTTTCCGGCATGCGTATCAGCTCGGGCGGATCCTGCATGCTGTCGATCCAGTCGAAGACGGCCTGTGGTTCGACCACTTCGTCTTCCTCACCTTGCACCACCAGCCAGGGGCTGGTCGGCAGCTCGATGGTTTCGAACGGCCAGCGCCCGGCCGGAGGCGCAATGCTGATCAGCGCATCGGCGCGCAAGCGTACCGCGTTGCGAATCGTCACATAGCTGCCGAACGAGAACCCGGCCAGCCATAAAGCATCGCTGGGGCGCACGCGGCGCACCCAGTCGACCACGGCGGCAAGATCATCGCCCTCGCCGTTGCCGTCGTCGAAGCTGCCCTCAGAGTCGCCGGTGCCGCGAAAATTGAAGCGCACGGTGTCCAGGCCGGATTCGCGCAGGGCGCGCTCGACCATGGTCACCACTTTGTTATGCATGGTGCCGCCTTGCAGCGGGTGGGGATGGCAGATGATGGCCACGCCACGGCGCGCGGTCGGAGGTTCGGCGACATCGCTAATGGTTTCGAGCTTGCCGGATGGGCCGGAGAGCGTGAAGCTGGCCGCTTGTTCGGGGAAACCGGCGGGATCGGCGGGGAGCGCGATGGGATTCATGCGGCGAATGATAACTGGCCGATCCCCATGTGGGGGTGATGGGTGAATTATCTGGCGCATACCTTGTTGGCAGGCGATGACGAGTGGCTGCAACTGGGCGGCCTGATGGGCGATTTTGTGCGCGGCCAGCCCGACCCGGCGTTGCCGCCGCGGCTGATCACCGGCATCCGCCTGCATCGCGCCATCGATGTATATACCGACAGCCATCCCGAGGTGCAGGCTGCGCGGGCCTTGCTGCCGCCGCCGTATCGACGTTACGCGGGCATCTTGCTGGATATGTGGTTCGATCATTGCCTGGCGCGCGATTTCGCGCATTGGAGCCAGCAGCCGCTGGCTGCGTTCTCGAGCCGGCTGCGTGAATTGCTGCATCGACAGGATGCCTGGTTGCCGGCGGAGTTGCGCCGGTTTCGCCACTATATGGATGCCCATGGCCTGCCTGCGGCTTACGCGGAGCGCGAGGAGATCGGCCTGGCCTTGACCGGTATTTCGCAGCGCCTGAGCCGGGCCAATCCATTGGCCAGCGCGTTGCCGGTACTGATCGAGCAGGCGCTGCCCCTGCAGGCGCACTTCGAGGCGTTCTTTCCGACATTGCAGGATTTTGCGCAACGCTGGAAGCACGACGCGGGCTAGGGGTTTTTCACATCACGCATACAACCCCGCAGATACAACAACGCCGCTTAAAAGCGGCGTTGTGAGTACAGCTACCGAACAGTGCTTACTTGAAGCGAACTTACTTGGACTGGTCGGTCATCCAATGCACAGCATTCTTCACCTGGTCGTCGGTCAGCGACGGCATGCCGCCCTTGGCCGGCATGGTGTTGCCGTCGGGGCCGTGGTAACCCTCGATAGCATGCTTGACCAGGGTATCCAGGCCTTGAGCGATACGCGGCGCCCACATGCCTTTGTCGCCGACTTTCGGCGCACCGGCGACACCGGCGGTGTGGCAGCTGTGGCAGAGGCCGTCGTAAATGGTCTTGCCGTCGGTGCTGCCGCCAAAGGCGACCTGCGAGGCGGCGAGCTTGGCGGCGGCATCTTGCGCCGCCTGCATGGCGGCACGACCGGTGTTGCCGGCGTAGACGGCACCGGCGGGCTCAATCCGCGCGGCGACCTTTTTGGCGGCCTCGGGATTGATCTCTTTAGGCTCGTGGTCATAAATCAGCCAGGCCATGCCGATCAGAATGACGGTCAACACACTCAGGCCAGCGATCAGCATCGAGAAGCTGCGCATGAAGCTCTGGTCGGATTTGGTCAGGGAACCGCTCACGCAAATACTCCAGTTAGTGGGTACGCCGAGCATCAAATGCAGGCATGCTGGATGCCGTTGCGTCGACGCCGCGTTTGCCGCATCCCCCCTCGAGTGAGGCTGGCGTTGGCAACAAGCGGCGGATTATAGACGAAGCGGGGAACAAGTTTCAGGCAGATCGTGGGGATCGGTCGATTAAGAGGGATGTCACAAAAAGCAGCAACTATTGAGGTCAAATGGCGGTCTGACGCGCCTTACCCTGCCATCGGTCATGTCCGACCCATGTCAACCGGCATTGTCAAATCTCGTTGATCTCACCCTATTCTTGCCGCCAACGTCAGGCGCAAGCCGCGCCAGCAGGGTCAAGTGACCCGCAGTCTTCATCCGGGAGTTCTACATGTCGCGTTTTTGGAAGGTCGCGCTGATCGTTATCGCCGTGATCGTGGTGGGGGCGGTCGGCTTCCGGCTATTGCACAAGCCGTCGGCTGCCGCCGATGGCGGCAATCAGTCCAGCGGCCAGGGCAAAGATCAAGGTAAAGACCAGAGCAAGGACACACCGGTGCCGGTCACGGTCGAGGCCGTGCTCAAGCAGGATGTGCCGGTCTACCTGACGGCGCTCGGTACCGTGCAGGCGCTCAACACCGTGGCGGTGAATCCGCAGATCAGCGGCCAGCTGCTCAGCATCAACTTCAAAGAAGGCCAGGAAGTGAAGAAGGGCGATTTGCTGGCGCAAATCGATCCACGCACCTTCCAGGCCACCTACGACCAGGCTTCCGCCAAGCAGCAACAGGATGAAGCCTTGCTGGCGACGGCGCAGAGCACGCTCAAGCGCAATCAGGCTCTGGTCGAAAAAGGCTATGTCGCCGCCCTGGACATGGACACCTTCCGCAATAACGTCGGACAGCTGGCCGCGACGGTCTCGGCTGACCGGGCCAGCGTGCGTTCGGCCAAGGTGCAGCTGGATTTCACCCGCATCGTTTCGCCGATCGATGGCGTGGCCGGTATCCGCAATGTCGATCCGGGCAATGTCGTCACGACGACGACGACGGTGGTCACGCTGACCCAGATCCATCCGATCTACGTGCAATTCAGCCTGCCCGAGCAGAACCTGGAGATCGTGCGTGCGGCCGCCGCTGGCGGCGGCTCGCTGGAAGTGCTTGCGCTGGACCGTGCCGACTCGCACACCATCGCCGACGACGGCGTGCTGAATGTCATCGACAACCAGATCGACACCACCACCGGCACCTTCAAGCTGCGCTCGCAGTTCGGCAACGCCAAGAGCGACCTGTGGCCGGGCCAGTTCGTCAATGTACGGCTGAAGGTGCATACGGTTAGCGGCGGCCTGGTGATTCCTGCCCAGGCGGTGCAGCGCGGTCCGGACGGCGACTATGTCTATCTGGTGCAAGACGACCAGACGGTAAAAATGCAGACGGTGAAAATCACCGGCGAAGTCGGCGACAGCCACGTGATGATCGGCAGCGGCCTGAGCTTGAGCCAGCAGGTCGTCACCGAAGGCCAGTTCCGTCTGAAGCCGGGCAGCAAGGTCAAGGCGCTGAAGCCTGGTGAAGTGCCGGCGCTGCCGACCGCCGCCGAACTGGATAAAGCCAAGAAGCAAGGGCAGCAGGGCGGTGGCCGCCGTGGCGGCGGACACTGATAGCAGCTTAGTTTGTTGTAGGAGCGCAGTCTGTGCGCGAAAAACCAGCGGGGCGGTAACGCGATAAGGCGTACCGCTCCCGGTCGATCGCTGCAGGGTGGGTCCTCGTTAGAACCTATCGCGGGCCTCGGCACGCTCCTGCAATAGCAACCTTTACAGCGGCACGGATACCCATGGGATTTTCAACCCTTTTCATTCGCCGACCGATCGCCACCTCGCTCTTGATGGTGGCGGTGATGCTGCTCGGCATTCTTGGCTATCGCCAGCTGCCCGTGTCGGCCTTGCCCGAGATCGACGCGCCCAGCCTGGTCGTGACCACGCAATATCCGGGTGCCAGCGCCGCGACCATGGCCTCCCTGGTCACTACGCCGCTGGAGCGTAACCTCGGCCAGATCTCCGGCCTCAGCATGATGACCTCCGATTCGTCGGCGGGTCTGTCGACCATCGTGCTGCAGTTCGCGATGGACCGCGATATCGATATCGCCGCGCAAGACGTACAAGCGGCGATCAGCCAGGCGCGCGGCACCTTGCCCAGCACGCTGCCGTATCCGCCGGTGTACAACCGCGTCAATCCGGCCGATGCGCCGATCATTACCCTCAAGCTCACTTCCGACAGCCTGCCGCTGCGTGATGTGAACAACTACGCCGACTCGATCCTGGCGCAGAAGCTGTCGCAAGTGCAGGGCGTCGGCCTGGTGTCGATCGCCGGCAATGTTCGTCCGGCCGTGCGCGTACAGGTCAATCCGGCGCAGCTGGCCAATCTCGGCCTGACCATGGAGGACGTGCGCAGCGCGCTCACGCAGGCCAACGTCAATGCGCCCAAGGGCACCTTGAATGGCGCCACCCAGTCGTACAGCATCGGTACCAACGATC
The DNA here is from genome assembly GCF_026283955.1 of Dyella silvatica. Lineage (GTDB taxonomy): Bacteria > Pseudomonadota > Gammaproteobacteria > Xanthomonadales > Rhodanobacteraceae > Dyella_C > Dyella_C silvatica. The sequence goes on from NZ_JAPDPE010000001.1 coordinate 101,156, forward strand.
AGCTGGCGACGGCGGCCGACTACAAGAACACGATCATTTCGTACAAGAACACTGCGCCGGTGCGCTTGTCCGATGTCGCGGCGGTGGTCGACGGTGTCGAGAACGATCAGCTGGCCGCATGGGCCGACGGCAAGCCGGCCGTGTTGCTGGATATTCGCCGCCAGCCGGGCGCGAACATCGTGCAGACGGTGCAGCAGATCCGCAACATCCTGCCGCAGTTGCGCAGCGTGCTGCCGGCCGATGTACACCTGGATGTGTTCGCCGACCGCACCATCACCATCCGCGCCTCGGTCGAAGACGTGCAGTTCACCCTGATCCTGACCATCTTCCTGGTGGTCGGGGTGATCTTCGTGTTCCTGCGCCGGCTGTGGGCGACCATCATCCCCTCGGTGGCGGTGCCGCTGTCGTTGCTGGGCACGTTCGGCGTGATGGCCTTTACCGGCATGTCGCTGGACAATCTGTCGCTGATGGCCTTGACCGTGGCGACGGGTTTCGTGGTCGACGATGCGATCGTGATGATCGAAAACATCGTGCGCTATATCGAGCAGGGCAAGGACGGCAAAGAAGCCGCCGAAGTCGGCGCGAGAGAAATCGGCTTTACCGTGTTGTCATTGACGGTGTCGCTGGTGGCGGTATTCCTGCCGCTGCTGTTGATGCCTGGCGTCACCGGCCGCTTGTTCCATGAGTTCGCCTGGGTGCTGACCATTGCGGTAACCATCTCGATGCTGGTGTCGCTGACCCTGACACCGATGATGTGCGCTTACTTGCTCAAGCCCGATGCCTTGCCCGAGGGCGATGACGTGCACGAGCGTCATGCGGCGCAAGGCAAGCAGAATCTGTGGACGCGTACCGTTGGCCTGTACGAGCGCACGCTCGACTGGGTGCTCGATCACCAGCGCCTGACCATCACGGTGGCGGCCATTACGGTGGTGGTGACGGTGTTCCTCTACATCACTATTCCCAAGGGCCTGTTGCCCGAGCAGGACACCGGCCTGATCACCGGTGTCGTGCAAGCCGACCAGAATGTGGCGTTCCCGCAGATGGAGCAGCGCACCAAGGCGGTGGCGGACGCGTTGCAAAAAGATCCTGACGTGACCGGTGTGGCGGCCTTTATCGGCGCCGGCTCGATCAACCCCACCTTGAACCAGGGCCAGCTCAGCATTGTCTTGAAGGCGCGCGGCGAGCGTGGTGGCCTGGATGAGGTGTTGCCGCGCCTGCAAGCGGCGGCGGCGGGTATTCCCGGTGTGGCGCTGTATTTAAAGCCGGTGCAGGACGTCACCCTGGACAGCCGCGTCTCCGCGACCGAGTACCAGTACTCCATGTCGGATGTGAACTCGGCCGAGCTGAGCCAGTACGCCACCCAGATGACTCAGGCCCTGCGTCAACGCAAAGAGTTGGCCGATGTCGACAACAATCTTGCCGACCAGGGCACCGCGCTCAAGCTGACCATCGACCGCGAAAAAGCCAGCCGCCTCGGTGTGCCGGTGCAGACCATCGATGACACGCTGTACGACTCGTTCGGCCAGCGCCAGATCTCCACCATTTTCACCCAGCTCAATCAGTACCGCGTGGTGCTGGAGGTAGCGCCGCAGTTCCGCACCAGCACGGCGCTGCTCAATCAGCTGACGGTGAAGAGCAACGGCAGTGGCGCCCTGACCGGCAGCAATGCCACCAGCTTTGGCCAGGCGGCGTCGAGCAATTCATCGACCAGCACTGGCCTCAATGTCGCCAATACCGGCATTCTGCTGGGTGCGGGCGGCACCATTCCGCTGGCTTCGCTGGCCACCTCCGAAGTGACCAATGCGCCGCTGGTGGTCAGCCATCAGCAACAGCTGCCAGCGGTGACCTTGTCGTTCAACCTGGCACCGGGTTATTCGTTGTCCGACGCCGTGCTGGCAGTACACGAAGTCGAGGCGCAGGTGAATTTCCCGCCGCAGGTGCGCGGACAGTTCGTCGGCAAGGCGGCCGAGTTCTCCTCCTCGCTGGGCGATGAAGTGCTGCTGCTGCTCGCCGCGGTCGTGGTGATCTACATCGTGCTGGGCGTGCTGTACGAAAGCTACATCCACCCGCTGACCATCATCTCCACGCTGCCGCCGGCCGGTGTCGGTGCGCTGCTGGCGCTGATTCTCTGCGGCATGAGCCTGTCGGTGGATGGCATCGTCGGCATCGTGTTGCTGATCGGTATCGTCAAGAAGAACGCGATCATGATGATCGACTTCGCGATCGAGGCGCAGCGCAACGGCATGAAGCCGCGCGAAGCGATTCGCCGCGCCTGCTTGCTGCGTTTCCGCCCGATCATGATGACCACCGCGGCCGCCATGCTCGGTGCCTTGCCGCTGGCCCTGGGTAACGGCATCGGTGCGGAGCTGCGGCGTCCGCTGGGCGTCTCCATCGTCGGCGGCTTGCTGCTTTCACAATTGGTGACCCTGTACACCACGCCGGTGATCTATCTGTACATGGAGCGTTTCTCCGACTGGCTGCGCCTGCGCCGCGAACGTCGCGCGCTGGCGCATGCCTCGGCCCGAGGCACGATGTGATCTTGGGCTTTCGATGACCGATGGCCGGATACAACGAGGGGTGCGGCTGGACAGCCGCACCCCTTTCGGCGTCTTGGCGGCTGGCGGTCGGTGCGCCCGCGTCATGGCGGGCCATGCGCGGGCCGCCGAAAGATCAACCGTTCCGCAGGTCGGCCGTTGAATACACCACGGATTGTGAATCCGCATCTCCCGGTAGCCTCAATGGCGATACCGGCCGTTTCATGTCATCGCCATATCTGCTCTTATCAGTGCCGTCCCGGTCTGACCGGGGCGCTCATGGTGACGACTTCCGCGTAATGTTGATCGCATGAATATTTCCGGCCCCTTCATCCGCCGCCCGATTGGAACCTCGCTGCTGGCGATCGGTATCTTCGTGGTCGGCTTGATCTGCTATTCGCTGCTTGGTGTGGCGGCCTTGCCGAACATGCAGTTCCCGGTGATTTTCGTGCAGGCCAGCCAGGCCGGCGCCAGCGCCGAGAATATGGCCTCTACCGTGGCCGCGCCGCTGGAACGCCACCTGGGCCAGGTGGCGGGTATCGACACGCTGCGTTCGAACAGTTCGCTGGGCAGTACCCAGGTTTTCATGATGTTCGAGACCGGGCGCAACCTGGATGCCGCCGCCCGCGACGTGCAAGCGGCGATCAACGCTGCCGCGCCGGATCTGCCTGCCGGCTTGAACAGTCCGCCCAGCTACCAGAAGGCCAACCCGAACGACGATCCGATCATCGCCTTTGCGCTGACTTCCGACACGCAGTCGGCGCGCAGCCTCTACGACGTGGCCGATTCGTTGCTGGCACAGCGCTTGCGCCAGCTCAACGGCGTGTCCGAGGTGGATATCCTCGGCGCGGCGACCCCGGCGATCCGGGTCGACGTGAATCTGCATGCGTTGAACGCGATGGGCCTGTCGCCCGACCAGCTGCGCAATGCGCTCACCGCCGCCAATGTCACCTCGCCGCAGGGCTTTTTGTCCAATGGCCAGACCACCATGGCGGTGACCGCCAACGACTCGCTGCATACGGCCGATGATTTCGCCAAGCTGGTCGTTGCCTCGAACAAGGGCATACCGGTGCGCCTGTCCGATGTGGCGAATGTCTACGATGGCCAGCAAGACGCCTATCAAGTGGCCTGGTTCCACGGCAAGCCGGCGATCTTGATGTATGTGTATCGCCAGTCGAACGCGAACATCATCGATACCGTGGACCGGGTCAAACAAGAGGTGCCGCTATTGCGCGGCTACTTGCAGCCCGGCACCACCCTGACACCTTATTTCGACGGCACGCCGACCATTCGCGCGTCGCTGCGCGAAGTGCAGATGACCCTGCTGATCAGCCTGCTGATGGTGATGATGACGATGGCGCTGTTCCTGCGCCGTCTCGCGCCGACACTGATCGCCACGGCCGCGGTGCCGCTGTCGCTGGCCGGTGCGGCGATGATCATGTACATCCTCGGCTTTACCCTCAACAACCTCACCCTGCTGGCCTTGGTCATCGCCATCGGTTTCGTGGTCGATGACGCCATCGTGGTGATCGAGAACATCGTGCGGCATATCGATCAGGGCATGACGCGGATGGAGGCCGCGCTGGTCGGCGCGCGCGAGATCGGCTTCACCATCGTGTCGATCACCGCCTCGCTGATCGCCGTGTTTATCCCGCTGCTGTTCATGGGCGGCATCACCGGTATGTTCTTCAAAGAATTCACCGTCACCCTGGTCGCGGCGATTGCGGTGTCAGCGGTGGTATCGCTGACCCTGACCTCGTCGCTGTGCGGGCATTTTCTCAATGGTCACCTGGACGACAAGCCGACGACGCGTCTCGGCATGGCGCTGGAGTCATTCCAGGACGGCATGCTGAAGATATACGCCACCGCGCTGAATTTTTCGCTGCGCCACGCACTCGCGTTTGCGCTGACTCCGCTGGCGCTGATCGCGCTCACCGTGGTGCTGTTCGGCACGGTCAAGACCGGCTTGTTTCCACCGCAGGACACCGGCCTGATTCGTGGCCGCGCGACCTCGGGCGCCACGGTTTCGTTCCAGAATGCGGTGGATCGCCAGCAGCGATTGATCAACATGCTGTTGAAGGACCCCGATGTAATCAACGTCGGTTCGCGTCTAGGCAGTAGCCGGCAAGGCGCGGCTGGCACCTTCGACATCGAATTGAAAACCCACGCGCAAGGCCGCACGGACGACACCTTTACCGTGCTCGCGCGGTTAAGCGCGAAAGCGGCGCGCTATCCCGACCTCAATGTGCGCCTGCGCCCGATCCAGGATTTGCCCAGCTTCGGCGGTGGCGGCACCAGCCAGGGCGCGCAATACCAGGTGTCGCTGCAAGGCAACGACACGGCCCAGTTGCAGCAATGGCTGCCCAAGCTGGTGGCCGAGGTCAAGAAAAATCCCAAGCTGAAAGATGTCGGCAGCGACGTCGACGATGCGGGCTTACAGCAGAATCTGGTGATCGACCGCGACAAGGCGGCGCGCCTGGGGGTGTCGATCGGTTCCATTGACGGTGCGCTTTACGATGCCTTCGGCCAGCGTTCGGTCGGCACGATTTATTCGGATCTCAACCAATACAAGGTGGTAGTGAACGCACTGGCCAACCAGACCGCGACGCCAGCGGCGCTCGATCGCCTGTATGTGGCCAGCAGCAGCGGCAAGATGGTGCCGATCACCGCGTTCGCCACGCAAAAACCGGGTCTCGCGCCGACCCAGATCTCGCACGAAAACCAATACACCACGATGAGCATGAGCTTCAATCTCGCGCCGGGTGTCAGCATGGGCGAGGCCTTGCAAATCATCCAGGCGGCGGCGAGCAATATGCGCATGCCGGGCGATATCCGGGTCAATATCGGCGGTGACTTCCGCCGCTTCCAGCAATCGCAAAGTGGCATGCTGTGGTTGCTGTTGGGCGCGGTGGTGGTGGTCTATATCGTGCTGGGCATGCTGTACGAAAGCCTGATCCATCCGGTGACGATTCTTTCCACCCTGCCTGCGGCCGGTGTCGGCGCGCTGCTGGCGCTGTGGATCACCAGCACCGAGTTATCGGTGATTGCGCAGATCGCCCTGGTGCTGTTGATCGGTATCGTGAAAAAGAACGCCATCATGATGATCGACTTTGCCCTGGTGGCCGAGCGCGAACACGGCATGGCGCCGCTGGAGGCCGCCCGTGAGGCCTGCCTGGTGCGTTTCCGCCCGATCATGATGACCACCATGGTGGCGATCCTCGCCGCCCTGCCGATTGCGATCGGCCTGGGCGAAGGCTCGGAGCTGCGCCGTCCACTGGGTATCGCGCTGATCGGCGGGCTGATCATTTCGCAAAGCCTGACCCTGCTCAGCACGCCGGCGCTGTACGTGATCTTCTCGTGCCTGGCGCAACGCCTGAAAGATTGGCGAGCCCGCCGCCGTGGGCACAAACCGGTGCTGGCCCGGCTGGCCAAGGCTCCCTGAACGGCCAGCTTAGGTCCGCATCACGTATCGTTAACGATCCTCCCGGTATCTGTGTAGATTCATACGGGACGGAGGAGCGTGCGATGGGTAACGAAACCGATAAACCCGATTTCTCCAATGTGCAGGGCGGTACCGATTCCGCGCCTGCGCCAGCACCAGACTTCAGCAACGTGCAGGGCGGCACAGCATCCGCACCTGCCACCGGGGTGCAAACCTATACCGTGGTTCCCGGTGACAGCCTGTCCAAGATCGCCAAGCTGGTCTACGGCAACGGCACCGAGTGGAAGCGCATCTTCGAAGCCAACCGCGACCAGCTCAGTGACCCTAACCGGATCAAGCCCGGCCAGATCCTGACTATCCCTACCGACCAGTGAACAGGAGGAATGCTATGAAGCTTGTCCGCCAACCCTTGCTATACACCGTGTCATTGGTCGCCGTGCTCGCCTTGAGCGCTTGCGGCAAGAAAGAAGAAGCCCCGGCGCCGGCCGCAGCGGCGCCACCCGCCGCCGCCCAGCCGGCACCGGCACCTGCCACACCGGCCGCCGCGCCGATCAGCGTGGCCTCGGTGGAACTAGGCACTGGCGTTGATATCAATCAGAAAATCACCACGCCATCCAGCAGCTTCGCGCCGAAAGACACCATTTACGCCTCGGCGGCCACCACCGGCAGCGGCAGCGCCAAGCTCGATGCCAAATGGACTTATCAAAGCGGCCAGACCGTGAGCGAGGAGAGCAACAACATCACCGCACCGGCCAATACCTCCTTCCGCATCAGCAAGCCGGACGGTTTCCCAGCCGGTAACTACAAGGTCGAGATTTCGTTGAACGGCAGCGTCGCCGCCAGCAAGGATTTCTCGGTCAAATAACCTGGCCTGTCGGCATCGGGCCTGTTGAGTAGACAAAAAGAGCGCGGCGCTGCCGCGCTCTTTTTGTTGCGCCGCCATGGGCCGTCGGCCGCACTGCGCTGGCTTGGGGCCGGCTCGGCCCGCCCTGTTCAGACCAGTACCGGCTCCAGGCTAAGCGAGACGCCGGTGCTCAGCCGAAACCGCTCGGCCAGGCGGATACGCTCCAACCCCAGCTCAACCTGCTCGTGCCCAATACCGCGCAATTCCACATAGCGCAGCACCGCCTGGCTGGCCAAGTGGGTGCCCAGCACTTCCGAGCGCCGGCGGCTGTCGCCCTGCCAGAACACCGCGACCCAGCCTTCTTCCTGCGCGGCATGCGATTCATCCAGCGGCATGATCAGGCTGCCGTCGCTTAGCGACAACGCGCATTCGTGGCCATCGGCGTGTTGATAGGTATACAGCGGCTGTAACTGCGCAATGAAATCGACAATGCGTTGACTCAATCCACTCATGGGCGTCTTGCAAGGGTGACTACCGTGGGGACGGTGGGGGCCGGAGCATAAGCGAAAGGTTTGTGAGCATCCCGTGCACAGACCACGGTTTTTCTGATCCGATTTGGGGCTGGGACTGACTTGGCAGGGGGCGGCGACACGCCGGAAGCCGACCAAACGATGATGCCGTCCAGGATCATTCTTTGCTGCGGCGACGTATTTCGTCATCCATACGGATAGGTACGTAGCCATTGTGAAGCGATCCGGCGAAAATGCCAGGTCTTGTCTTTAGGCGCGCGCGACGCCAAGTCTGTCGCGTTCGTTTTTCCTGCCCCGGAGAGGCTCGAGCGAGTATCGAGGCTCCCCCTGCCGGCCGGTATCGGCATGCGGATGATCTGCCCGGCCCAGCGCGCCGTGCACGACTCCGCGCCCGAGTCCAGCCGGTCGCGTTCTCCATCCTGCAATGCTGTAGCCAACGAGGTCATGAATGTCCCACACGCCGAAGATCATCTACACGCTGACCGATGAAGCCCCGTTCCTGGCAACGCAATCGCTGTTGCCGATCATCGATGCTTTCACCGGCACGGCCGGCATCCAGGTGGAAACCCGCGATATCTCGTTGGCCGGACGCATCATTTCGTTGTTCCCGGACGTGCTCAAAGACGAGCAGAAAATCGCTGACGACCTGACCGAGCTGGGCCAGCTGGCGACCACGCCGGAAGCGAACATCATCAAGCTGCCCAATATCAGCGCATCGATGCCGCAGCTGATTGCCGCGATCAAAGAGCTGCAGCAGCAAGGCTATGCACTGCCTGATTATCCCGAAGAGCCCAAGGACGTCAGCGACTGGAACATCAAGGCGCGCTATGACAAGGTCAAGGGCAGCGCGGTGAATCCGGTGTTGCGCGAGGGCAATTCCGATCGTCGCGCCCCGGCCTCGGTGAAAAGCTATGCGCGCAAGCATCCGCATCGCATGGGCGCCTGGAGCGCCGATTCGAAAACCCACGTGGCGCATATGGCGAGCGGCGATTTCTACGGTAGCGAGAAATCCGTGCTGGTCGAGCAGGCCGGCAACGTCAAGATCGAATGGTTCGGCAAGGACGGCAGCCAAGCGGTGCTGAAAGAGAAGACCGCGATCTCGGCCGGTGAAATCATCGACGCCGCCGTGATGAGCAAGAAGGCGCTGGCCAGCTTCATCGACGCGCAGATCGAGGATGCCAAGAAGCAGAACGTGCTGTTCTCGCTGCATCTGAAAGCGACCATGATGAAGGTCTCCGACCCGATCATGTTCGGCCAGGTGGTCAACGAGTTTTATAAGGATGTGCTGAGCAAGCACGCCGATACGCTGAAGACGATCGGCTTCGACGCCAATAACGGTATCGGCGATCTGTACGCGCGCATCAAGTCGCTGCCGGCCGACAAGCAGGCGGAAATCGAAGCCGATATCCAGGCCGAGTACAGCAAGCGCCCGGTGCTGGCGATGGTCAATTCCGACAAGGGCATCACCAACCTGCATGTGCCCAGCGACGTGATTGTCGACGCCTCCATGCCGGCGATGATTCGTGACTCCGGCAAAATGTGGAACGCCCAAGGCCAGTTGCAAGACACCAAGGCGGTGATCCCGGATCGCAGCTACGCCGGCGTCTATCAGGCCGTGGTTGAAGACTGCAAAGCGCATGGTGCGTTCGATCCGACCACCATGGGCAGCGTGCCCAATGTCGGCCTGATGGCGCAGAAAGCCGAAGAATACGGCTCGCACGACAAGACCTTCCAGATCGCCGCCGATGGTGTGGTGCGCGTCATCGATGCTGCCGGCGGCGTATTGATCGAGCATGCCGTCGAGGCGGGCGACATCTGGCGCATGTGCCAGGTCAAGGACGCGCCGATCCAGGATTGGGTCAAGCTGGCGGTGAACCGTGCTCGTCTGAGCAACACGCCAGCGGTGTTCTGGCTCGATCCGCAGCGCGCACACGACGCGCAGATGATCAAGAAGGTCGAGCGTTATCTGAAAGACCACGACTTGAATGGTTTGGACATCCGCATCATGTCGCCGGTGGAAGCCACGCACTTCTCGCTGGATCGCATTCGCCAGGGCCTGGATACGATTTCCGTCACCGGCAACGTGCTGCGCGACTACTTGACCGACCTGTTCCCGATCATGGAGCTGGGCACCAGCGCCAAGATGCTGTCCATCGTTCCGCTTATGGCCGGCGGCGGATTGTTCGAAACCGGCGCCGGTGGCTCCGCGCCCAAGCATGTGCAGCAGTTCCTGGAAGAGAACTGCCTGCGCTGGGATTCACTTGGCGAGTTCCTGGCCCTGGCGGCATCGCTGGAACACCTGAGCAACCGCTATAACAACGCCAGCGCCGGCGTGTTGGCACGGACTCTTGACCAGGCCAATGGCAAGTTCCTCGACAACAACAAATCACCGGCCCGCAAGGTCGGCGAGTTGGACAATCGCGGCAGCCACTTCTACCTGGCGCTGTACTGGGCAGAGGCCCTGGCGGCGCAGAACGACGACGCGGCGTTGAAGGCGAAGTTCGCGCCCTTGGCGAAAGCGCTGCAAGACAACGAAGCGGTAATCGTCGGCGAATTGAACGGCGCCCAGGGCAAGCCGGTCGATATCCAGGGCTATTACCACCCGAACCTGGCGCTGGTAAGCAAGGCGATGCGGCCGAGCGCCACGTTTAACGCCGCGCTGGCGGCGTTGGTCGCGGCGCGTTGATCGACGGGCGCTAAGTCGGGTTGACTGAGTATGAAAGCAGGGCGCTCCGGCGCCCTGTTTTTTTATGCCTGCATGCCAGGGAACAAGGTTCGCCGCAAAGTGCTGGACGGGTGGCCCTAGTCAACACGGTCATCTGACACTAAGCAGGATCCAAGTATTTCTTGCGAAGTTGTCATTCCTCTCCAAGCCCTTGACCCGGCTTCAATCACCGAAGGAATGACCATGCGTAAATCGTACCTAGCTTCCATCGTGTTCGGCCTGACCCTGACCGGCGCGATGCTGCAGGCGTATGCGGCGCCGAAGAGCGGCCTCGATGCTCAGGCGACCGTCAAAATGCCTGAGGCCCGAAGTATCGCTTTAAAGGCTTACCCTGGAAAAATCGTCAAGGAAGAATTGGAAAAAGAAAGCGGCGGCAGCGGCCTGCGCTATACCTTCGATATCCAGTCGGATGCCGGGACCCATGAGGTCGGTGTCGATGCCAAGGACGGGAAGATTCTCGAAAATTCGGTCGAAGGCACCGATAAGGATTGATGGCAAGCGGTGGCCATGCACCAGCTTGCCGGAACCTCGAGTTCAGTCGGCAAGTTGGTGCGCCAGGCGACTGCCGGCGTGGCTATCCGCTGGCTGACTAGCTCAGCTCGGGCAGGCACACCACCGTCGATTGCAGGCCGCTCCTGCGAGCGGCTTCGTCGATGGCCGATTCCAGCTCGGCGAACGCATAGGTTTTCACCTCCACCGCATCCAGCGACAGCAAGCCGGCTTTGATCAGCGACAACAAGGCCAGGTAGTCCGCCGGCGTGTACATAAAGTGGCCGATCAATTCCCAATTGTTGATCAGCATCTCGCCGTATGGGATCGGCAGCGTTGCCTGCATGCTGCCCATCAACACCAGTCGGCCACGGCGACGCAGGCTTTTCAGGGTGGCCAGGGTGCTGTTCGGATCGCTGGCCTGGCCGACCATATCGAAGGCGAGATCGGCGCCGCCGCAGGCAGCCTGGCGGATGCTGGCCGTATCGGCTTCCACGTCACCGGACAACAGCACGATGTCGACGCGCCCTTGGCCTAGCGCGGCCAGGCGCTGCAGCGGTTCGGCGCGTCGTCCGATCGCGACGACTCTGGCCGCGCCCAGGGCGAGTGCGGCCAGCACGGCGGCTGAGCCGAAATAGCCGGCAGCGCCGTTGATCAGCACCGTTTCGCCGGCGGCAAGCCGGCCTCGCCGCAGGCCGCCGAAGGGGATCACGAACTTGGCCAACGTAGCGAGTCGCGCCGCCGGCTGCTGCTCCAGGCCATCCAGTGGAATCAGCGTCGAGGCGGGCAGATGGACGATTTCACGTAGCGTGCCGTGCGGGAACTCGGTCATGACCTGGCCGCTGTCCGCACTGATCCCGGTCAGTCCAAGCAGCGCTTGCGCCGGTTCCGCCACGGCCTCGTCGGCAACCCAGTAAGGGTTCACCGCTACCCGCTGGCCGGGGCGAAAATGATGCACGCCTTCGCCGATGGCGATGACGCGGCCAATGCCGTTGGTGCCCGGGCTGAACGGGCCGGGCGGATAGGCGTAAGGCAGCCGGCCTTCCACATACGCACGGGTGTAGCTGAGCAGCGGCACCGCCTCCCTGCGGACCAGCACCGAGCCGGCACCAGCGGTGGCTTCGGCGACTTCACGCAGGGCGAGTGGCTGGCCGGGTAGGTCGAGGATCCAGGCTTTCATGACAGCGCTCCTTGGTTTGGATGCTTGAACTGTAGGCGGCGCCTATCTATCTTTGAAATTGATTAACAGTATTGGACGTATCAACGTGGTTGATCTCCGTGGCATCGATCTGAACCTGCTGTTGTCACTCGATGCCTTGCTGGCCGAGCGCAACGTAACCCGCGCCGCGGCGTGTCTGCACCTCACCCAGCCGGCGGTTTCGACCCAGCTGGCCCGGTTACGGAAAATCTTCGACGACCCGCTGTTGATACCGGCCGAGACCGGTCGCGGCATGGTTCCCAGCGCCCGCGCGCTGGCCCTGGTCGAACCGCTGCGCGCCGCCTTAAAGAATCTGGAGGCGGTGGTCAGATATCGCCCCAGCTTCGATCCGCATACCGACTCGCGGCGCTTCGTGATCGCCGCCAATGACCAGGCCACCGCTGTGCTGGGTTTGCGTTTGATGGAGCGTTTGCCGCAGGTGGCCGGCGCCGGGGTGCGGGTAGCCTTCGTCATGGCTGACCTGGAGCGGATCGCCGGTCAGCTGGAGCGTGGCGACATCGATTTGTTGATCGGTTCAGAACGCATGGTGCCGCCCGCGCGGCTCGCATGCGCTCGATCTGGATAGCTACTGCGCGCTCAGGCACGTGCTGGTTTCGACCAGCGGCGGCAGTTTTCATGGCTATATGGACGAGCACCTGGAGCAGCTGGGCCGTATGCGCGAGGTGGTGCTGTCGGTGCAAAGCTTTGCGCTTGCAGCCGAGCTGCTTTGCAGCAGCGACTATGTGTCGACCTTGCCGAGTCGTTTCGCCAGCCGTTACGCCGATCGGCTGGACACCTTCGAGTTACCGTTTCGGGCCGGCGGTTTTTCCCTGTTTGCGGCATGGCACCCGCGCAATCACGCCGACCCGGCGATACGTTGGCTCAGGGATGCGCTTTGCACGCTCTACACGGCATGACCTGCCCGCGATCAGCGTCGCTGCCCGGGTAGTTCATGCAGGCAGGTTTGCCGGTCTGGCTTGGCCGCTTGTCGAGATGGAATCCGCAGCATGCTTTGTTCTTCATTCGCGCAGCGCAGAGCGACGGCATGCGCCCTTGCGCCGCTTGAATGATTCGCCAGGCAGCGTGTCGATACGGCCTGAACGGTGGCGCACTGGCGACCACCGACAGCGCTTCGATGGATGACTGGCGACCTACGCCGCCTGGAACTTGTCATGCGATGCTTGAGTCTGAGCGCAGGCTTTTGTGGCGCACCGGCTGGGACGCCTTCGCGCCCCCTGGCTCCCCCATTCCCCATGGAGCATCCCATGCGCCCGTCCTTGTTTGTCGCACTGTTCGCGTTATCCGGCCTGGTGCCGGCGTTCGCCCAGACTGCGGCTACCACCGCGGCCACTGCCGCGCCCGCGCCCGCGCCGGTCACCTCGGTGGCCAATCTGGAAGCGGTCGTAGTCAGCGGCGTACAGCCCGGGCCAGGGCTGTGGAAAGTCAGCAAGGGCGATCATGTGATGTGGGTGCTGGGCACCTTATCGCCGCTGCCCGATCACATGCAGTGGAAAACCGACGATGTGGAGCAAGTCATCGCGCAATCGCAAGAGGTGCTGGAGCCGCCGCGGGTGCAGATCAAGGCGGATGTGGGTTTCTTCGGCAAACTGTTCTTGCTGCCCAGCCTGATCGGCGCGCGCAAAAGCCCGGATGGCGCCAGCCTGCGGCAATTGGTCACGCCGGACTCCTACGCGCGCTGGCTGGTGCTCAAGCAGCAATACATCGGCAGGGACAGCGGCATCGAGCGCTGGCGGCCGATCTTCGCGGCGACCGAGCTTTACGACAAGGCGATCAAGCAGACCGGCCTCAGCGCCTCGGGTGGCGTGAAAAACACCATCCGCGACCTGGCCAACAAACATGGCATCAAGCTCACCAAGACCGACTACAAGCTGGCGATCGCCAAGCCGCGCGAGGCGGTGAAAACCTTTAAGAGCTCGGCGATGGACGATCAGGCCTGCTTCAGCGGCGTCATCAGCGGTCTCGAACATTCATTGGGCGGTATCACCGCACGTGCCAATGCGTGGGCCACGGGCGATATCGAAATTTTGCGCACGCTGCCCCTGCACGATCAGCGCGAGGCCTGCATTGCCGCGGTCACCGAGGCCGGCTTCGCCAAGAAACTTGGCCTCAACGACCTGCCGCAACGGGTCGAGGGGATATGGATCGGGGCTGCCGAGCAGGCGTTGACCAATAACACGCAAACCTTCGCCTTGCTGCCGATGGACGAAGTGCTGGGCCCCGATAGCTACCTGGCCAAGCTCAAGGCGAAGGGCTACACCGTGCAGGCGCCGGACGAACAAGACACCACTCCTTGAGCAGGCTTTAAAGAACGGCCTGGCTGGCTCGCCGCCAGGCCGCTCGCGTGCTCGGCATCTCAGGGCACTTATCGGCAAACCACCTTGGTGCTCGGTTGGCCCTGCGCGATGGCGAGATCGTTGCCGTTATCGTCGGTGCCGACAAAGGTCGAGGTATAGGCATACACGAGCTGATACTGACGGCCGTCATAGCGGTAAAAACTATCCTCATGCTCGCCCATGCTGATGCGGGCGCCCGTGAGCAGGTCGGGCATACCGTTGCAGCTGCTCTCCATGACGCCAAGCGGGCCATCGGTGACGGCGAGCAAGGGCTCGGGCTTTGTGTTGCCGCTACGGTAAAGCCATTGCGGTGCGTTGACCTGATTGCCCTCCATCGCACAGCTGACAAATAACAACTTGCCGTGCGGACCCTGACAGGTCTGTGCGGTCACCGCCTCTTCGCCGCAGTCATTCTTGATCCCTTTGCGTGAATCGGAGTCCAGCGAGGCCAGTGCCGTGAGGGCTGGCGTATCCACCGAATCGGCATCGCACAGACCCTTGCTTCGCGGCCATGTGCGGTCAGTGCCAAGGTATACGGGTGATAGCGCGGCGATGGTCGCGTCCAGTTCGCGTGCCAGGCATTTCAGGTCTTTGCACTGGCCAATCGCCTGATTCTGCGCGGCCATTTTCGCATCGAGATTCCATGGGTCATTCACCATCCCGATCGTGGCGTATTGGAGAAAGCGCGCCTTGAAAAGCTGTTCCCTCAGCAGCGCATCGTCGCAGGCAGCCGCCGGCAAGGCCTTCCGTGCTTCGGCGACGCTTTTGAGCGTGGCCTCATCCGGGGCGTCGCTTAGTGTGTGGATGTCCAGGCAGGGCTTGAGCAACAACTGTGATGAGACATAGCCTTCATTGACTTGTTCACTGCGTGGGATCACTCGCTTCCCATCCGCCCAGGCGGCGCAAGCCACTCCGAGCAGGCAGATCACTAGTGCGAGCGGGTATCTCTTGGTTTTTTTGCGACTCATGCTGGCTTTCCTGCCTCTCTCCAGTCGTCGACACGATGGCGAGGATCCTGGGTTTTTGTGGGATGGCGTTGATTTATCCGTGCTTATGCTACCCGTGCAGACGTCGCCAAAGTACCGGGCCAGGACGCCGCAGATGCGGCATGGGCGATCGAGGGGGTGAAACCTCAAAAGCCGCAATCGCTGAGGCCAGGGTGGTCATCCGGGCGGCGACCCAAGGGCCAGTGCAAACGGCGCTGGTCTTCGCGGATGGGGGTGTCGTTGATGCTGGCGTGGCGATGCGTCATCAGGCCCGCATCATCGAATCGCCAATTCTCGTTGCCATAGCTGCGAAACCAGTGGCCGGAATCGTCATGCCATTCGTAGGCAAAACGCACGGCGATGCGGTTGCCGGCGTAGGTCCATAGTTCCTTGATGAGCCGGTAGTCCAGCTCGCGGCCCCATTTGCGTTGCAGGAACAGTCGTGCCGCATCGCGGCCGTCGAGAAATTCGGCGCGATTGCGCCAATGCGTGTCCTCGCTATAGGCCAGGACGATGCGTTCGGGATCGCGGCTGTTCCAGGCATCTTCAGCCAGTCGTACTTTTTGCGCGGCGGTTTCGGCGGTGAACGGCGGGAGCGGTGGGCGGGATGACATAAGTCCTCGACGAGCTGATGGCGTATGTAGACAGGTCTGTCTACTTAGTTCAGGCTAGCGCTTGTAGACAGATCTGTCTACCATGCAGCCATGACTAGCCAACCATGGGCCGAATCGACGCCGCCCGCCGCGCGCGATCGCATCCTGCAAACAGCGCACGATCTGTTCTATCGCGACGGCGTGCGCGCCACCGGGATCGATCGGGTGATCGCCGAGGCGGGCGTTACCAAGGTCACCTTTTATCGTCACTTCCCCAGCAAGGACGACCTGGTGCTGGCCTATCTGGCCTACCGGCATCAGCGCTGGATCGACTGGTTCATCGATGCCTTGAAGCGGCATGGCGCACGTGGCAAGCCGTTGGCTGCTGCCGTGGTGGCCGCCATGAGCGAGTGGTTCGCGAGTGAGGATTTTCGCGGCTGCGCCTTTATCAACAGCGTGATCGAGCTGGGCGGCGCGCTGCCCGAGGTCCATCAAATAACCCAACGCCATAAACAGACGATGGTCGATGCGCTGGTGGCCGGGCTGCCGGCGACACGCCACGCCAAGGCCGATGCGTTGGCGATGGCGGTGGCTATCGATGGCGCCCTGGTCCGCGCGCAGTACGACGAAGATGCGAGCGATGCGCTGAAATCGCTCACCCGCTTGCTGGCTTCGTTTTAGTGTCGCCTCGCGTCGTGTCTATGTGGGTGAAGCATGCGACAGCAGCGTGAGGTGGCTGGCGCACCGGCCAGCCACCTCAAGGCTCAGGCGCTGGCCAGATCGAGCTGCGCGATCTCGTCCTGGCTCAGCTTCAATGTCACCGCACCGAGCAACTCCTGCAGTTGTTCCACGCTGGTGGCGCTGGCGATCGGCGCGGTGACTCCGGGGCGGGCGATCAACCAGGCCAGCGCCACTTGCGCCACGCTGGCGCCATGCGTGGCGGCGACGCGGTCGAGGGCGGCCAGAATGCCCAGGCCGTGTGGGTTGAGATATTTTTCCACCGAGCCGCCGCGTGCGGCGCTTTTGCCCAGGTCCGCCGCGCTGCGGTATTTGCCGCTGAGAAAACCGCTGGCCAGCGCGTAATAGTTGATCACGCCGATGTTCTCGCTGCGAATCAGCGGCTCCAGCGCCTGCTCATAACCTTGGCGATGGACCAGGTTGTATTCCGGCTGCAGGCTTTCATAGCGCGGCAAGCCATGTTTTTTGGACGCCGCCAAGGCCTCGGCAAAACGGTCAGCCGAATAGTTGGAGGCGCCGATGGCGCGCACCTTGCCTTGCTCGATCAGCCGTCCAAACGCACCCAGGGTTTCTGCCAGTGGCACGCTGGCGTCGTCATCGTGTGCTTGATACAGGTCGATGTGATCGGTTTGCAGGCGTTGCAGCGAGCCATCGACGGCTTTCTGGATATTCACCGGCGACAAGCCCCGGTGCTCCACCCATTTGGATACCTTGGTCGCCAGCACCACCTGCTGGCGCTTGCCACTGCGCCTGAGCCAGTTGCCGATGATGGTTTCCGATTCGCCGCCGCGGTTGCCGGGGACCCAGGCGGAATAGACGTCGGCGGTGTCGATCAGGTTGAAGCCCGCGCCGACAAAGGCGTCGAGCAATTCGAATGAGCGCTTTTGATCGGCGCTCCAGCCAAACACGTTGCCACCAAAGGCCAGCGGTGCAATGGCAAGCGGTGACTTGCCGAGTGGGCGCAGCTGCATGCACAGATTCCTCATAAAGAAGGCCCGCCGCAAGCTGCGCCGGGCATCCGTTTGAGGTGGTAGCGGTTTGAGTGGGAATCAAGTCGCCGCGCAAGCTCCATGGCAGCTCGGGCTGGCGCTTTTGGCGCCAGGCCGGGCCTGACTCTCGGCTGCTGTGACACGCTGCCCGCGCGGCTTGCTTTGCGCCGGCTTGGCTTCGCTCAAACGGCGGGCAAGGTCGGCATTGCTGATATGTCCATGCAAGAACAACAGGTCGGTCCAAAGCGAACTCATAACACCCTCCCAGGCGGTCTGCCCCTTGGCAGTGCGCTCAAGATAGGCGTCTTGGAGGCCGCCAAAAAGCGATATATTCGCAAGCCAGACTTGAAGGGGATTCAAGATGTCACGTATTTCGCTGGACCTGTTGCAGCAATTCGTGCAAGCCGCGCGGCTGGGCAATCTGTCGCGCGCGGCCGAGCAGGCCAACCTCACGGTCAGCGCGCTTAGTCATCAGATTCGCCAGCTCGAACAGCGGGTCGAGCGCAAGCTGTTCGATCGCGGGCCGCGTGGCGTGCAGCTCACGCCGGAGGGGCGTCGCTTGCAGGAGGCCGTTGCGCATCATTTCGAGGGGATCGACCGTGCGCTGGCCAATTATCGCTGCCGCCGCGAGGAGGCGTTGACCATCAATACGTTGCCCAGCGTGATGTCGAGCTGGCTGGTGCCGCGATTGGCCCGACTGGTTGCCGCGCATCCCGAGCTGGAACTCAACCTGCAATCCAGTACGAGCCTGGTCGACTTCGAGCGCGACCCGGTCGATGTGGTCATTCGCTACGGTCGCGGGGTCTGGCCCGGGGTCGAAAGTGAAAAGCTGTTCGATGAGTGGATTGCCCCGGTGGTGGCGCCCTCGCTGTTGCAGCGCATGCGTGACGCCGACCCCGACGATGTCAGCGCATGGCCATTGCTTGGCGATCCGGGCAACCGTTGGCTGGATTGGTTCGCCGATATCGGCGGCCAGGCGCCGAAGCGGTATATGGCGAAATTCGATACCACCGACGCGCTGCAGCGCGCCGCCCTGGAAGGCATGGGGGTGGCGCTGGGGCGCATGGTGATGGCGCGGCCGTTGATCGATGCGGGCCTGCTGCATGTGCTGGGCAAGCGTTATCAGCATATTCCGGAGGCGTACTACCTGGTGTATCCGGCGCGTTCCAGAGATCACACCGGCTTGCGGGTGTTTCGCGACTGGATTCATGCCGAGGCGGTTAGCTATAACCAATCGATGGCGCATCTGTCCGGGCATCCGTAGCCGGTGCGCTCGACGGGCCGCTTTCGTCATCGCTTTGGACACGTCATCATCAGCGTTTTGCGTCATGCAACGACGCACCTATTGAGGTAACCACGATGAAATCACGCGCCGCCGTGGCCTGGGAAGCAGGCAAGCCCTTGTCGATCGAAGAAGTGGATGTCGCTGGGCCGAAGGCCGGCGAGGTGCTGGTGCGCATCGTTGCCACCGGTGTCTGCCATACCGATGCCTTTACCTTGTCCGGTGCCGATCCCGAAGGCATGTTTCCGGTGATTCTCGGCCATGAAGGCGGTGGCGTGGTCGAGGAGGTGGGCGCGGGTGTCACCTCGCTCAGCGTCGGCGACCATGTGATTCCGCTGTACACGCCGGAGTGCGGCGAGTGCAAATTCTGCCGCTCCGGCAAAACCAATCTGTGCCAGAAGATCCGCGCCACCCAGGGCCAGGGTTTGATGCCGGATGGCAGCTCGCGTTTCTCGCTCAACGGCAAACCGCTATTGCACTACATGGGTACCAGCACGTTTAGCGAGTACACCGTGCTGCCGGAGATCGCCCTAGCCAAGATCAACAAGGCCGCGCCGCTGGAAAAAGTCTGCCTGCTCGGTTGCGGCATCACTACCGGCATCGGCGCCGTGCTCAACACGGCCAAGGTGGAGCCGGGCGCATCGGTGGCGGTATTCGGCCTGGGTGGCATTGGTCTGTCGGTGGTGCAGGGTGCGGTGATGGCCAAGGCCGGACGCATCGTGGTGGTCGACACCAATCCGGATAAGTTCGCGATGGCCAAGGCATTGGGCGCGACCGATTTCGTCAATCCCAGGGATTACCCCGAGGTGCCGGTGCAGCAGGTCATCGTCGATCTCACCGATGGCGGGGTGGACTATTCATTCGAATGCATCGGCAACGTCCAGGTGATGCGTTCCGCCTTGGAGTGCTGCCACAAGGGCTGGGGTGAGTCGATCATCATCGGTGTGGCGGGTGCCGGGCAGGAAATCAGCACGCGGCCCTTCCAGCTGGTGACCGGCCGGGTTTGGCGCGGTAGCGCGTTTGGCGGCGTGAAAGGCCGCTCACAATTGCCCGGCTACGTCGAGCGCTACCTGGGCGGCGAGATCAAAATTGACGAAATGATCACCGAGGTGCTGCCGCTGGAGCGCATCAATGAAGCCTTCGAGCTGATGCATGAAGGCAAGGTGATTCGCTCGGTGATTCACTACTAAGCGTGGCCGGGCGGTCGCCCTCGGCCAGGGCCAGCCGCCCGTGATGCGTCGTATCGCGGCGTCCTTAAGGATGCTCTGATCTATAGAGCATCCTGTAGTAGAATGCGCGCCAGCCGCCGGGCTTATCGTGGGCGGTGTTTCCATTCGTTTTATGCCGGCAAGACCCTTAGCAAGACCTTATAAGGAATATCTATGAATAGCACCGCCATCCTCGTCGACGGCGCTTTTTTTCTTGCCCGATACCGCAAGGTCTGGGGCGATCGCGATGCCAACGATGCACGCACCGTAGCCAAGACGGTATTTGGCATGGCGCTGGAGCATTTGAAAGCGGTGGATCGCCCGCGCGAAGCGCTGTATCGGATTTTTTTCTATGACTGTCCGCCACTGGAAAAAAGCTTCATCAAGCCGATCAGCGGCGAAAGCATCGATTTTTCACGCACCGGCTCGGCCGCGTTTCGCCGCGATCTGCATGATCAGCTGCGCCGCCAACGCAAAATGGCCTTGCGCCTCGGTCGCTTGGCCGAGCGTGGCGAATGGCAGCTCAAGCGGCATGCGTATCAGCAACTGCGCGACGGCGCCTTGGTCTGGGACGAGCTGGGCGATGAGCATTTCGAGCCGGATATGCGGCAAACCCAGGTCGATATGAAAATCGGCATCGATATCGCCGCGCTGACCTACAAGAAGCTGGTCGACCAGATCATCCTGATCGCCGGCGATGCGGATTTCATTCCGGCCGCCAAGCTGGCTCGCTACGAAGGCATCGATTTTATTCTCGACCCGATGTGGCAAGGCATTGCGCCGGATCTGCACGAACATATCGATGGTCTGCAATCAGTCTGCCCGCGGCCTTTCTGATGCGTGCTAGCCTGCCGCCCATTACCTCTACGCCGCCTAAGGATTTGTCGATGAAAAGCCCGATCACACTAGGGTTGGCCGCCTTGCTGCTGGCCGCATGCAGCGGTACTTCCACGCCCGTCAACGCGCAGGATCAGCCCGCCGGCGACCTGGTGCCGCCGACCAGCGCCAAGGATTTCACCGCGACGCAACTGGATACGGTGTTGGCTGGCAGCTGGCGCTCGGAGCAAAACCGTGCCCGTGACGTTTACCGCCACCCCAAGGCCACCTTGCAGTTCTTCGGCGTGCGGCCGGACCAGACAGTGATCGAGATCACCCCCGGCGGCGGCTGGTATAGCGAGATTCTTGCTCCGCTTTTGCACGACAACGGCCAGTACATCGTCGCGCTGAAGAAGTCGTCCGCGGGCAGCGAGCAGGGCAAGGATGCGCAGGCCCTGCATCAGAAGTTCGCGGCGGATGCCGCCCATTACGGCAAGGCCAGTTTTGTCGAATTCGACGCCAAGGCGCCTGTGTTCGGCGCGCCGGGTTCGGCCGATGTGGTGTTGACCTTCCGCAATGTGCACAACTGGGTGATGGCCGATAACGCGCCGGCGATGTTCAAGGGGTTTTATGCCGCCTTGCGTCCCGGTGGCGTGCTCGGCGTCGTCGATCATCGTGCCGCGGACAAGGCCAGCATGGAGTCGGTCAAGCAAAGCGGTTACCTGCCGACCGCTTATGTGATCAAGTTGGCGACCGATGCCGGCTTCAAGCTGGACGAGCAAAGCGAGATCAACGCCAATCCGAAGGACACCAAGGACTACGCCAAGGGGGTATGGACCTTGCCGCCCACACTTACCCTGGGTGATCAGGACAAGGCGAAATACCAGGCCATTGGCGAGTCGGATCGCATGACATTGCGCTTCGTCAAGCCCGAGGCGTCGTCGTCGGCGCATTGATTCAGGTATCGCCGTGCTGATTGCTTTGAACAAGCCGTACGGCGTGCTTTGCCAGTTCAGCGATGTCGATGGACGCCGCACGCTGGCGGAGTTCGTTACACAAAAAGACGTCTATCCGGCCGGGCGGCTGGATCACGACAGCGAAGGTTTGCTATTGCTTACCGACGATGGCGGCCTGGCGCACAAGCTGACCGATCCACGGCATAAGCAGCCCAAGACCTATCTGGTGCAGGTGGAGGGTGAGGTCAGCGACGAGGCCATCGCCGCACTGCGCCGTGGCGTGACGCTTAACGATGGCCTGACTCTGCCGGCCGGTGCCGAGCGTGCCGGCGAGCCCGACGGATTATGGCCACGTGATCCGCCGGTGCGCTTTCGCAAAAGCATTCCCACGAGCTGGCTGAGCATCACCTTGCGCGAGGGTCGTAACCGGCAAGTACGGCGGATGACCGCCGCGGTGGGTTTTCCCACCTTGCGGCTGATCCGCTTGCGCGTAGGCGGCTACGCGCTGGATGGTCTGGCGCCGGGCCAGACGCGTCTGCTGAGTAAGTAACTCCCTTGCATGTCGCCGCAAGGGATGCCGCGCTACTCGATACCAAAAAATGCCTTGGCCGTTGCCGTGCTATGCGCCGCTGTCTCTGCCGCGGTTTCGCCACGGTCGCGGGCGATCTCCTCGCAGATATGCCGTAGATACATCGGCTCGTTGCGCCGGTGCGCCGGGTGTGGACGCACGGTGCGCGGCAGCAGATAAGGCGCATCGGTTTCGATCATCAATCGATGCGCCGGAATCTCGCGCACCAGTTCGCGCAGATGGGTGCCACGGCGTTCATCGCAAATCCACCCGGTGATGCCGATGTGGCAATCCAGCGCCAGATAATCGCGCAGCGCCGTACCGGTATCGGTAAAGCAATGCACCACCGCCGCAGGCACTTGGCTGCGATAACGGCGCAGCAAGGCGATGAAGTCGTCATGCGCGTCACGCTGATGCAGAAACACCGGTTTGTGCATATCCACGGCGATCTGCAATTGACGCTCGAACACCGCAAGCTGCACCTCGCGTGGTGAGTAATTGCGGTGGTAATCCAGCCCGGTTTCGCCGACGGCGCGCACTTCGGGCTGCTGCGCCAGTTCGCGCAGCAAGGCGTCGGTGGCGTCGTCGTAATCGACCGCGTGGTGGGGATGCACGCCTGCGGTCGCATACAACTCGCCCGGGTGCTGCCGCGCCAGCGCAAGAGCATGCGTGCTGCCGTCACGCGAAGCGCCGGTGACGACCATTTGGGTCACGCCATGCGCCTGCGCGCGCTGCAGTACGGCATCGAGATCATGGTGAAACGACTCATGTGTGAGGTTGGCGCCAATGTCGAGCAACTGCATGGGATAGCCATTCAATCAAAGCACGCATTGTCCTTGGCTGAGCCGGTCATGCAACTGCCTTGGCCGTTGCGTTGTGCCGCACAGGCAACGGATGGAGGCTACGCATCAGCGTAATTTCTTGTTGACCTTCGCAAGAAATTGCTGTTAGGTTGAATCCACGCCGTCAATTTTTTGACGCCGCCGCGAGTCGCTGGAGCAGGCTCAGATAGCACGCGGAGCCCGCGATTTTGGCTCTTGCGATCGCGCTAAACGGTTCGATCGACCTTGGAGGGTCGAGATGGAGCACGAAACGGAGCATGCAGCGTACGCCTTTGTTATTGCCGTTGATTCAAACGATCCGGTGATGGCGTCGATGGAGCATGGCAAGCACGTGCGGCACGGTTCGTCGGGTTGATGGTGAGGCGCATGGATAGTCGCGTTGTTCACCGCGTAACCGACCCAACAGAACGCTTTTCCGTGGCGGCAAATGGCGCTGGCTTCACGCGTTGCGTCGCGTGGCGCCGGTTGTTGTCGATGACGGCACGGTCATCGCGAGGGGCAGCAGCAGGTACTCAAATCATCAACCGCGTGGCCTCCAAGGCAAGCCGCGGCACGGTGTTTTTTGTCCAGCGAAAACGCGGCCGGCGGGACCTTACCGGCCTGGTCGCGATCTGCGCGGAGTCGATAGCCGGCTCCATATCTTTGACGGGAGGAATATTCATGCGTACGAGAATCTGGGGCCAGGTATTGAGCCTGACATTGGCCGGGCCGTTGCTGATCGGCGGGGCCATCGCGGCTGAGAAAACACCGGCGCAGACCGCGCCACAGTCGGTGACTGTGCAGGGTGTGCAAGTGGCGATCGATCCGGCCACCGGCCGGCTGCGTGAGCCGACGGCAGCCGAGCGCGAGGCTTTGTCCAAGGCCATGCAGCAAAACGCGCAACAGCAGAGCCGGGCAGCTGCCATGAGCGGCAATACCTTTGTGCGCCCACTGACCGAACAGGACGCCAAGGCTACGACGCGCACCTTGCGCCTGCGCAATGGCACGGAAGTCGTCGGCATGGATCTGCCTGAAAGCCTGGTCAGCAACCTGGTGGCCGAACAGCAAGCGGATGGCAGCCTGCGCATTCATCACGATGGCGAGGCCGCCGGGCAGCCTGCGTCGAAGACACAGGAGGTGGTGCGATGAGCCGTCGTCATTTGATCTTCAGTGCCTTGCTGGCCGCAGGCCTGGTGGCCGGCGCCGGCACGGTGTCCGCCGCCGATATTCGCATCGTCAATCAAGACGTCGGCACCAAAAAAGGCTTGGATGACCCCACTCCGACGTCAGCGGTAGGCGGCAATCCGGGCAAGACGCGCGGCGAACAGGCCCTGATCGTGTTTCGGTTTGCAGCGGATCTGTGGGGCGCGGTGCTTAAGAGCGATGTGCCGATCATCAACAACGCGACATTCAAGGAGCTCGCCTGCACCGCGGATACCGGCGTGCTGGGTTCGGCGGGCACCAAGGGTACCTTTTTTTTCAAGAATCCCCCGCCGGCAGGCGCGTTGAGCGGCGTGTGGTACCACTCGGCGCTGAGCGACGCACTGGCCGGCGAAGATATCGATGCCGGCGAGGCGGATATCCAAAGCCGGTTCAACGGCAAGATGGGTAGCTCCGGCTGCATGGAAGGCATGTCCTGGTATTTCGGCCTGGATGGCAAGACGCCTTCCGGTCAAATCAATTTCCTCAACGTCGTGCTGCATGAAATGGCCCATGGCCTGGGCTTCTCCGGCTTCAACAATCTGGCCACGGGTCAGCAGCTGGAGGGTGATGACGACGTAAGGCGCCCGGATATTTATTCCACCTTCGTGTTCGATAACACGCAAAACAAGAAGTTTTACGACCTGACTGAAAATGAGCGCATTGCCTCGGTGCGGAATGACGACAACCTGGTGTTTACCGGTAGGCTTGTCACCGTACAGGCGCCGGATGCCTTGCAGCGTACGTCGGCGGTGAGAATCAGCGCACCCGCGGCGGCGGCTGGCAGCTACGAGTTTTCGCAGGCCACTTTTGGGCCGGCGGCGACAGATAGCAATTTCACCGGCCCGATCGTGCAGGCGGTTTCGGGCGCCAATCTGTATGACAGCTGTGCGGTGTTGACCAATGCGGCCGAACTATCCGGGCGTATTGCGCTGATCGATCGCGGCAATTGCGAAATCGTGTCCAAGGCACTCAAAGCCCAGGCCGCAGGCGCCACGGGCGTGTTGCTGGTCAATGACCGGAGCGGTGTAATGACTCCTGGCGGCGGCTTGTTGGGGCGGTTTGTGACCATTCCGGTGGGAATGGTCAGCCAACTCGATGGCAACGAGCTCAAGGCGAATCTTGTCGGTCTCACCGCCAATGGCGTCGGTCTTGGTGACACTCTTGCCGGCGCCGACGCCGAGGGTCGTGTGAAGTTGTATGCGCCAACGACGCTGGCCCGGGGATCGTCGTTCTCTCATTACGACACCCGGCTGACCCCGAATGCGTTGATGGAGTATGCGATCAACGAGTCCCTGGTCGGGCAGATCGATCTGGATCTGACCCCCGCGCTGTTCCAGGATCTTGGTTGGAAGCTCAACTACACCACGCAGAAGTTGCTGACTTGCGATAGCGGCATCCCGACCTTGGTGCCCGGTGGCGTCATCATCGGTGCCAATGTGCTGGGTAATGCGAAGACTGCCGCCGCTGGCGCGGCAAGCCTGGCTGACTATCGCACTGCGATGCAGACTTACGCCGCGAATCTGGCCGCCAACGGGCTGATTACCCAGGCGCAGGCCAGCAGCCTCAATGCGTGCCTTAGCGATGCCGAGCTGCAAAAGCAGTACACCGCATGGGGCAGCGGTGGCGGTACACCCGCCGAGCCGACAGCGGTAGCACTCAGCAATGGCGTGACATTGAGCGGCCAGTCCGGTGCAGCCGATGGCGTACTGGTTTACAAGCTCGACGTACCCGCCGGTGCCCGCGCCTTGAACTTGCGCACCTTTGGCGGCAGTGGCGATGTGTCGCTGTACGTAAAACTGGGCTCGATACCGACCGCCACCGACAACACCTACCGATCGGAACGCAGCGGCAATAGCCAGTCGGTGGTGGTGGCGCGTCCAGCCGCCGGCACCTATTACCTGAAACTCATCGGCGTAAAAGCGTTTGCCGGCGTCAGTGTACAGGGCAACTACACCGTACCTTGATGTTTGTGCGACAGGGTGGCTCCCGCGCCGCAGCTAGCGGCGCGGGGGTACCGAGATCTGGCCTGCTGGGTAGCGTCGCGATCGGTCAGGCCGACGGAGAAACATCGAGACCCGTAGGAGGACGGCGCCCTAACGCAATCAGTGTGAGCTTCAAACGGGGGTATGCCATGGCACCTTCGCTGGAGGCATGCACGTTGGACTTCATCCGCGCCATGCCGTGGATGTGACTCGGGCGAGCCCCGGCCGAGTGGAACCCGGTCCATCTATACGTCGCGCCGGCGACTGGCTTCATTCGCTTCGCTGGTCGGCGGCTACGCCATCCATGGCATAGGCGATCAACGATTTGAATAGACGTTTATGTATCCATCGATCGATCCCGTGAAAGGGCGCCTTGCAAGGCGCCGAGTGGGTCGCCGCTGCGACCACCTGATCGATTGAAGGAATCAATCTGGAGTATTTCTGGTGAATAAGATCTACAACAAAGTGTGGAGCAAGTCGCAAGCTAGGCTGGTGGTGGCCAGTGAATTTGCCAAGGCCGGCGGCAAGGGCGGTTCGCCTCGGCGTTTTCGCGCATCAAGGCCGTTGGCTGCCGCCGCACTGCTGACCTTGGGTTTGTTGCCAGTGCATGCAACCGATGCCCCGGCGGTAAATGCCAAGCCGCAGGATGTGCAGGTTGGCAGTCAGTACTTTGTTGCGGGCGGCGCGCAAGATGGCAGTGACGATGCCGCTGCCTTCGGCACACACAGCACAGCGGGTGGCGCAAACAGCATCGGCAATGCCAGCGAAAGCACCGCGTACGGCTACAACAGCTTTGCCAACGACAGCAACAGCACGGCCATCGGTGCCGGCGCAAGCGCCTTTGGCATGGGCGCCTCGGCGCTTGGCAGCGGCGCCAATACCGCCGCCGATTACAGTATCGCCGCCGGTTATGGCGCGACCACTTCGGGTGCCTACGGCGCAGCTTATGGTGCCAACGCCGAGGCGATCGCCTTGGGCAGCGCCGCGCTGGGTGCGCAATCGAAGGCCAGTGCCACGCAGGCCACGGCGATCGGTTATCGCGCGGTTGCCAATGACGCCGACAGCACAGCGGTTGGAGCGGGCGTGAACGCCTTCGGCATCGGTGCATCGGCGCTTGGCGGCGGTGCGAGTACCAGCGCCGATTACGCCACCGCTATCGGTTACCGCGCGATGGCCAGCGGTGTGCGCAGTGTCGCTTATGGCGCGCAGGCCAGCGCCGACGCCGATGACAGCAGCGCATTTGGCGCCGGCAGCGCGGCTTTCGGCAAGCGCAGCACCGCAGGTGGTGCCAACAGCATTGCCAATGCCGACGAGAGCTCGGCCTATGGCTACAACAGCTTTGCCAATGCCGCCAACAGCACGGCAGTCGGCGCGGGTGCGAACGCTTTCGGCATCGGTGCGACGGTGCTCGGCAGCGGTGCGAATACCGCGGCCGATTACGCCACCGCGGCAGGTTACGGCGCGACGGCCAGCGGTGTGCGCAGCGCAGCTTACGGCATGGCCGCACAGGCGCTTGGTTCGAACAGCCTGGCGCTGGGTGCGCAGGCCAGCGCCGATGCCGAAGACAGCACGGCATCTGGCGCCGGTAGTGCGGCTTTCGGCAAGCGCAGCACGGCAGGTGGTGCCAACAGCATTGCCAATGCCGAC
Organism: Dyella silvatica; assembly: GCF_026283955.1. Classification (GTDB taxonomy): domain Bacteria; phylum Pseudomonadota; class Gammaproteobacteria; order Xanthomonadales; family Rhodanobacteraceae; genus Dyella_C; species Dyella_C silvatica. The sequence continues at coordinate 129,061 of NZ_JAPDPE010000001.1, forward strand.
GACAGTTCGGCCTATGGCTACAACAGCTTTGCCAATGATGCCAACAGCACGGCAGTCGGCGCGGGTGCGAATGCCTTCGGGGTCGGGGCATCGGCCATCGGCAGTGGCGCCAATACAACAGCCAACTACGCCACCGCCAGCGGCTATAACGCATTAGCTGCGGGCTTCAACAGCGCCGCTTATGGCGCCGCTGCACAGGCGACCGGCGCAAGCAGTATTGCGGTCGGTGGGGCTGCGGTCGATGCGACAGGCGTGGCTTTGCTGAAAAACTCCGGTGGTCAGCCGGTCGAGAGGGCGGCCAGCAGTGAGGGCGTCGCGGCGACCGCCGTGGGTGCTAGTGCATCGGCGGGTGGTTTTGGTGGCGCCGCGTTGGGTGTTGGCGCGAGTTCCGACGGCTTCTTGTCGACGGCGGTCGGCGCATTGACGAATGCGCAGGGTAGCCGGGCCATTGCGATTGGCGCGCAAAGCTCTGCGTTGGAGAGTGGCAGCGTGGCGATCGGCAGCGGCGCGGCATCATTCCGCAAGCAGTCGATAGCGATTGGCGCGTCGAGCGTGGTGAAAGCGGATTTCAGTACGGCGCTGGGTTCGGCTGCCAATATTTCCGCCGAAAACGGGGTGGCCCTCGGTCAGGGCGCGACGGTGACGGCTAAGGGTAGCGTTGCGTTGGGCTATAGCTCAGTGGCTGATCGCGAAAACACCGTATCGGTGGGCCAGGTCGGCAGTGAGCGGCAGTTAGCGAATGTGGCCGCTGGCTCGCAAAGCACGGATGCGGTCAACGTGGGGCAATTGCAGGCGGCTATCGGCGGCGTGAATGGCGTGTTGGATAACGCCATCGTCTACGACGATGCGAGTAAGGCACAAGTCACTCTGGGCGGTTCGGGCGGGACGACGCTTGGCCATGTCAAAGCCGGCATACGCAGCGACGATGCCGCCACGGCGGGGCAGGTGCAGAACGTGCTGGATTTGATCGGCGGTGGCGCCAGCTTGACGCCTAGCGGTAGCGTCGCCGCGGCGGGCTTCAGCATGCAAGGCGGCAACTACGCGACGGTGGGTGGCGCATTGGCTGCATTGGACGGGGTGATGAGCGGGGCGCTCGGCAGTATCGGCAGCATGCGCGATGAACTGCAAACCATTCAAAACTACATCGGTAACGGCGGCTTTCTCGGGCGTGGCGTGATCGCCGTCGATGGCACCGATCCGGCGTCGGTGTCGAGTGGATCGAAGGGCGTGGCGTTGGGCTCTGCGGCCAAGTCTGGCGGCGATCACGGTACCTCGGTCGGTGGCGACAGCTACGCCGCCGGTCCCAACGATACGGCGATCGGCGGCAATGCCAAGGTCAATGCCGATGGCAGTACGGCGGTGGGCGCCAACAGCACGATCAGCGCGAACGCGACCAACGCGGTTGCCGTGGGTGAAAGCAGCTCGGTGAGTGCGGCTTCGGCGACGGCGATCGGTCAGGGCGCTTCCGCTACGGCCGTCGGTGCGGTGGCGTTGGGCCAGGGCTCGCTGGCTGACCGCGCCAACAGCGTATCCGTGGGCACGGCCGCCAATCAGCGTCAAATCACCAACGTCGCTGCCGCCACGCAAGCTACCGATGCGGCCAATCTCGGCCAGGTACAAGAGGCGCTGACCACCGCCAAGACGTATGCCGATGCGGGCGATCAGAAAACCTTGCAGCAGTCCAAAACCTATACCGATCAAAAGCTGGGCGGGTTTGCCAGCAATAGCGACCTGAATGCAATGCGCGATCGGGTCAACACCCAATTTCATGAGGTCAACACGCGCTTGAGTCGCGTCGGTGCGATGGGCGCGGCGATGGCGCAGATGGCATTCAGCACGCAAGGCATCAACACGGCTAATCGCGTCGGTGCCGGTGTGGGCGGATATCGGGGACAGGCTGCTTTGGCGGTTGGCTATTCAAGACAATTGACGCCGCATGCCAATCTGACGTTTGGCGCATCGATCGCCGGAGGCGGGGAGAACTCCGGCGGCGTGGGTATCGGCATGGGCTGGTAGGCGCGGCGAGCTTGGCTGGCAGGTAAGGCAAACGTCGGTGCAGCGTGAGGAGCCGGTCCGCGAGGGCTGGCTCTTTACGTTGTCGTGAGTAAATTTCTTGCGAAAAATCGATCTTAAGAAACGTAATTTCACGTCATCATCACGTTGCGCGTCTAACTATCAGCACGCGCCGCCGGCCATGATGATGCATCACTCATCGGGCAATGGTCGCCTGGATACCGTGGGCTTTGGCGGGTTTTCCGTCGAAATACCTGGTTTTTCGGGCGTGGGGGATTTTGCGATAACGCGCCGATACAGCGGTGGGGATCGCTGATTGCCGTGGCTCCCGCGCAGGCAAATTTTTGCGGACATCATCGCCATTGGCGCGAAAAAGTGTCCGCTGCCGTCCATTCGGACCGCCTTGGATGGGCCGTCCGTTTGTTGTGAAACCACTTGAGGGCCTTACGGACGAGGCAACCCGCGAACGCAAGAGGGGGGATGTTGCACCGGGTTGGTCATTGAAAGGGATGTTGCCAAACACCTCGCCTCCATACATCCAGTGTTATTTGAGGGGATACCAATGAAATCGCATGTGCAACTGAAGCTACTTGCCGCATCTTTGCTGCTGGCCTTTTCGGCATCTGCCGCCGCCAGTGATTTTTCGACCTCTACGCCACCCGTCACGGCGAGCAATTACGACGTCAGTTCGTTGCAGAACGATAAAACCTACAGCGGCATCATCATCACCTACAAAGACGGCAGCACGGAGCGCTCCAATGCCAGCGCCGCCATACAAAACGTCGGCGTGGCCGTGACCCGGGCCAAGCGCGCGTTGAACGCAGGGGGAGCCTCGTTCAATGCCTCATCGAACAAAACCGTTAGCGTGCATTACGCGCGCAAGCTGGCCGCGGGCGCAGACCTGGTGCGTACCGCGCGCCCGTTGACGTCGGTGGAGGCCTCGGCGCTGATCAAGCAGATCGCGGCCGACCCCTCGGTGGCCTTTGTCGAGCCGGAGTTCATGCTGCAGGCGGTGGATACCGTGGCTCCAGCGGATGCGGCAACGTTCGTCACGCCCGACGACCCGTACTACGGCAAATATCAGTGGGACTACCTCACAGCCGTTGGCGACAATTTCTTCGACAGCAGCCTTAACGCCAATGTCGCCAACTGGGGCGGCGCCAATATCCAGAACGCCTGGAGCCTGGCCGACGGCACCGGTGTGGTGATTGCCAGCCTGGACACCGGGGTGACTCAGCATCCGGACCTGGACCTGAGCCTGGCCGATGATGGCTACGACTTTATTTCCACCGCATCGGTATCGGGGCGTTCCAGCGACGGCCGGGTTTCCGGCGGCTGGGATACCGGCGACTGGGTCACGGCGGGGCAGTGCGGCGTCAACAAACCGGCTAAAAACAGCAGCTGGCACGGCACCCATGTGTTCGGCACGGCCGGCGGCGAACTGACCAACAACACCGCCGGCATGGCCGGCACGGCGTTCAATGCACAGGTGTTGCCGGTACGCGTGCTGGGTCATTGCGGCGGTTCCAATGCAGATATCGCCGATGCGATTACCTGGGCTTCCGGCGGTACTGTGTCGGGTGTTCCGGCCAATACGCATCCGGCCAAGGTCATCAGCCTGAGCCTGGGCGGCGCAGGCACCTGCTCGTCGACCAGCGTGCTGGGCAAGGCCATCACCGGGGCGATTGGCCGTGGTGCGGCGGTGATCGTGGCTGCCGGCAATGACAACGCCAATGTGTCTGGCTTTTCACCGGCCAGCTGCGCCGGCGTGGTGGCGGTGGCCGCTACCGGCATCAGCAGTACCCGCGCTTACTACTCCAACTATGGCGCCGGCATCACCCTGGCGGCACCGGGCGGTGGCGTGTACAAGAACGATGCTTCCAGCGGCACCCAGGTCAACACGGGCTTTATCTGGTCGACCATCAATGCGGGTACCACCACGCCGACCACCGCCACCTACGGCGGCATGGCCGGTACCTCGCAGGCCACCCCGCATGTGGCTGGCGTGGTCGCCTTGATGCAGAGCTATCGCCTGGCGCTGGGCAAGGCCTTATTGTCGTCGGCGCAGGTGACCTCGGTGCTGAAATCGACCGCCGCGGCACCGCACGTGGCCGCCAGCACCTCGAAGCCGATCGGCGCGGGCCTGCTCGATGCCTATAACGCCGTGCAGACGGCGGGTAGCCAGCCCTGATCTGAATCAGTTCTGAGATCAGCCAGCTTCGCCATAAAACACCCTCCCCTGCATGCGGGGGAGGGTCGGGGGTGGGGTAAGCGCCCGCGCAAAACGTTTACTACTCTTCAGCGGGTAGTGAGTGTTCAGTCGAACTGAAGCGCAAGGCCACTGAAGCGGCGGTAGAGCATTTTTGCCCTGCGCAGGTTTCAGCGTTGGCCCATAAGAAGGAGGTCGCCGCGGCAAGGCATCGTGGGGGACATCGGCCGTTTCAGGCGACACGCATGACAGCGTTCGTGACGAAACCGTGATGACCGCGCGCGCAATGTTCGACAAATATGCTACCTATGGCTGTTCCTGTGTCATGGAAGCGATGCATGATGCGTCGTGGACATGGGTCCGCATTCGGAATGAGGTAGTGGCATGTCGGTAGCCTTGGAATCGGCGACTAGCGAGAAACGCATGGCAACGGAGGACCGCGAAGCGGGCGTCTGTGCCTTGCTGGTGGCCCGTGGGCGTTTGAAGGATGGCGACTTCACCCGTGCACGCCGTCTTCATGAAGAGTCGCCCGAAGGAACGCTGAGCGGATTGATGGCGCGGCTGGGCCTGGTGTCGGAGCGTGATCTGGCCGAGGCCTGGTCTGAATACCTGAAGGCGCCCTTGCTGGCCGCGCGCGAAGCGCCGGAGCTACCGCCGGCCGAGCTGGATATTTCGCTGCGCTTCCTCAAGCAGCAGCATGTAGTGCCGGTACGCGATGGCGAAGACGGGCTGGCACTGATCGTGGCCGATCCCGCCGATCAATATCCCTTGCAAGCCGTCGAGTTGGCTGCTGGCCGCCCGGTGGCCTTGCGTATTGGCCTGCGTTCGGAGATCGACGATCTGATCGAGCGCTATTACGGCACCGGCCGTTCGGCCATGGGCACCATTGTCGAGAATCTCGACGGCAGCGCCGCCGTGGAAGACGACGTCGAGCACCTGCGCGACCTCGCCTCTGAGGCGCCGGTGATCCGCCTGGTAAATTTGATTCTTCAGCGCGCGGTCGAGCAGCGCGCGTCGGACGTACACATCGAACCGTTCGAAAACCGGCTCAAAGTGCGTTACCGCATCGACGGCGTGTTGCATGAAGTGGAAGCGCCGCCAGCCAGCTCCACCGCCGCGGTGATCTCGCGCGTCAAGATCATGGCCAAGCTCAATATTGCCGAGCGCCGCCTGCCGCAAGACGGTCGCATCCAGTTGCGGGTGCAGGGTAAAGAGCTGGATTTGCGCGTCTCTACCGTGCCGACCAGCTTCGGCGAGTCGGTAGTGATGCGTATTCTCGATCGCGAATCGGTGGTTTTCGATTTCGCCTCGCTGGGCTTTACCGATAACTTCCAGCAGCGTTTCGTCGATGTGCTGGAGCGGCCGCACGGCATCTTGCTGGTCACCGGCCCGACCGGTTCGGGTAAAACCACCACGCTGTATACCGCGTTGTCGCAGATCAACACCGCCGACGTGAAAATCATCACCGTGGAAGATCCGGTGGAGTATCAGATCGAAGGCATCAACCAGATCCAGGTGAAGCCGCAAATCGGCCTCGACTTCTCCGGTGCGCTGCGCTCCATCGTGCGTCAGGATCCGGACGTGATCATGATCGGCGAAATGCGCGATCTGGAAACCTGCCGTATCGCGATCCAGTCGGCGCTTACCGGTCACTTGGTGTTGTCTACCTTGCATACCAACAGTGCCGCCGGCGGCATCACCCGCCTGCTCGACATGGGCGTGGAAGATTATCTGCTCGGCTCCACCGTCAACGGCATTCTCGCCCAGCGTCTGGTGCGCCGCCTCGATCCCGAGACGGCGACCTCTTATGAAGCGCTGCCCGAAGTGATCGAGCAGTTCGAGTTGCACAAATACACCGACGAGCGCCCCATCCGCCTGTGGAAGCCCGGCAGCAGTGCGGCCAACCCCACGGGTTATCGCGGCCGCCGCGCCATCATGGAGTTTCTGGTGATGAGCGATCCGCTGCGCCGTCTGGTGATGCGCCGCGCCGATGCCGGTGAAATCGAGCGTCAGGCGCGTGCCGAAGGCATGCGCACCATGTACGAAGATGGCATCGCCAAAGCCATCGCCGGCGTCACCACGCTTGAGGAGGTGATGCGTGTCACGCAGGAAAGTTGAGTGCAGGGAGTGGCGCGCCGAAGGTCGGAACAAGTCAACGCTGAAGATCGAGCATCGAACATCGAGAACCGATAACGTGCCCGCCCGCGGCACTGGCTTTTCACCACTTTTCGGGCATTCGCCATGAGCCAGTTCAGCTATCGCGCCGTCAGCGATGCCGGTGAAGTGCTGCAGGGACAAATGGAAGCCTCCAGTGTCGAGGAGGTCATCAGCCGGCTGCAGGATCAAGGCCACACGCCGCTCGAAGCCAAGCCCGCCGATGCCGAGGGCGGTGGCAGCGGACTTGCCGGTTTGTTCAAGCGTGGCCCATTTACCGGCGACGAGTTGGCGCAATTCACCCATCAGCTGGCTACCTTGCTGGGCGCCGGCCAGCCGCTGGATCGTGCGCTGGGCATCCTGCTCGAACTGCCCGAGGGTGAGCGCGCCAAGAAACTGGTCGAGCGCGTGCGCGACCGGGTGCGCGGTGGCACCCCGTTATCGCAGGCGCTGGATGAGGAGCACAGCGTGTTCCCCAAGCTTTACATCAGCCTGGTGCGCGCGGGTGAAGCCGGCGGTTCGCTGGAAGACACCTTGCGCCGGCTGGCCGACTATCTGGAGCGTGCCCAGCAATTGCGCGGCAGCATCGTCAACGCGCTTATCTACCCGGCTTTTTTGATGGTCGGCGTGCTCGGCTCGCTGGTGCTGTTGCTGGCCTATGTGGTGCCGCAGTTCGTACCGATTTTCGAAGATATGCAGGTGCCAATTCCGCTGATTACGCAAATCGTGCTGGCCATCGGCAATACCTTGCAATCCTGGTGGTGGCTGATCGTGCTGGTCTTGGTCGGCGGTATTGCCTTCTGGCGTGCGCGCTTGCGCGATCCGGCCGCACGGCTGGCCTGGCACGGCAAATTGCTGACCATGCGGATGATCGGTCCGCTGATGCTGAAGATCGAAACGGCACGAATTGCACGCACCATGGGCACTTTATTGAAAAACGGTGTTCCCTTGTTATCGGCGATCGGCATCTCTCGCCAGGTCACCTCCAATCGCGCGCTCGACGAAGCCCTTGAGCAAGCCGCGGAACAGGTGAAGGGTGGCGGTGGTCTAAGTCTCGCTTTGGCACAGTCGCAGCGATTTCCACGACTGGCCTTGCAAATGGTGCAGGTGGGTGAAGAGGCGGGGCAGTTGGACACCATGTTGCTAAAGGTCGCAGATACTTTCGATCTGGAATCCAAGCGCGCTATCGATCGTTTGCTCGCTGCCTTGGTGCCGGCTCTGACCATCGTGATGACGGTGATGGTGGCCATCATCATGGCGGCCATCCTGCTCCCGCTGCTCAGTCTTACTAGCAATATTCAATGATCACGTCGGAGGAATGAGATGACTATGTGGATGCTGAAACGGCAACAGGGAACCGAAAACGGCGGGCGCGCAAGCAGGTCATCGCGTGTCGCCGCAGCGATGGGTTCTCCGCTGCATGCTCGTTCCCTGGGTGCGAATCGCGCCAAAGGCTTCACCTTGCTGGAAATGCTCGCGGTGATCGTGCTGATCGGCATCATCGGCGCGGTCGTGGTGACCCAGGTCGGCAAAAACGTCGACAAGGGTAAATACGGTGCCGGCAAGGCCCAGCTCACCACGCTGTCGCAGAAAATCGAAAACTACGCGCTGGATAACGGCTCGCCGCCGGCGCAGTTGCAAGATCTGATGGTCAAGCCGGGCACCGCTCGCAACTGGCAAGGCCCGTATGCGAAAGAGTCCGAACTGAAAGATCCGTGGGGTCACGCGTTTGGTTACAAGTACCCGGGCGATCACGGCAACTTCGACCTGATCTTTTATGGGCAGGATGGTCAGCCCGGCGGTGACGGCTACAGCGCCGACGTAGGTAACTGGCAGTGAAGATTGGGGAACGGGGAATGGGGAACAGGGAACGGGAGGCTGCGGCGATGTCGCGGCCTTTCGCTATTTCCTGTTCCCCGTGCCCCGTTCCCTATGCCCCGGGCAGCGCGCGCGCGCGGGGGTTTACCTTGCTCGAAATGCTGGCGGTCATTTTATTGATCGGTATCGCCGCCACGGCGGTGGCGCTTTCGGTATCGCAGGGTTTGGCCAGTGCGCGCGTCAATGCCGCCAGTGGCGAAATGGCCGCCGCCTTGCGGGCTACGCGCACCCAGGCGATCGTGCGTGGTACCGAGCAAACCTTTGATGTCGACCTGCGCAGCATCAGTTATCGCGGCGCGGGCGGTCGCGATGTGCGCTTGCCCAAGGGGATGAAACTCAGCATTACCAGCGCCCAGGAAGATCAGCCCAATGCCACCACCGGGCGCATCCGGTTTTTCCCCGACGGAAGCTCCACCGGTGGCCACATCACTTTGCAACGCGAGAAGCGACAGTGGCTGGTGAACGTGTCGTGGCTGACGGGCGCGGTCAGCGTGGAAGTGAAATGAAAGCGGGGAACGGGGAATGGGGAACGGGGAATGGTGGCTCGCAGGCACTCATGCAGCGAGATGCTTCCCTGTCTTCGTTTGATTCAAAGAGCGCAGCACACCGCATGGCTGCCGCCACACCTTCCCGTTCCCCGTTCCCCATTCCCCGTTCCCCGCAAGCAAAGCATGCCCGTGGCTTCAGCCTGCTTGAAGTCATCGCGGCGATTCTGTTGTTGGCGATTACCTTCGCCGCGTTGATGCAAGTGGCGGGCAGTTCGATCGGCTTGACCAACAACGCGGCCGATCATGCGCAGGCCGCGCTGTGGGCGCGCAGTCTGCTCGATATCGTTGATGTGGAGGCGCCGCTGCAACCGGGCAACAGCGAGGGCCGTTTCAATGCCCAGTACCGCTGGCATCTGAAGGTAGCCCCTTGGAACCCGGGCAATGCCAACGCCGATTCGCAACTGCGCTTGTACAAGCTGGATCTGGACGTGCTGTGGGGATCGCGCGTGCACGAGCGTTCGGCGCATTTCAGTACGCTGCGTCTGGTGGGTAATGGCGGCGGTCGCGTTCCGGGGCTGCCGCGATGACGCAGGGAACGGGGCGCCACGACAAGGGTGTGGTATGGCGCTGCGGCGCAGACGTTTTGTTCAAGACCCGGTGCGGCGGGGTTGCGCACTACTCACCCGCCAGCCGCACGCAGGGCTTCACGCTGCTCGAAGTACTGGGCGCGCTGGCCCTGCTCGCGCTGTTGTTGCTCGGTGTGTATTCGGGCATTCGCACGGCGACGCATAGCGTGCGCTCGGGTTCGGCGGCGATTGAGCGGCTGGATCAGATTCGTTCCGCACAGCAATTCATGCGACGCGAGTTGGCGCAGGTTTTAGCCGTGCCGATTGCGCACAACGAAAATGGCGACAGCATCTACTTCGTCGGAACCGCGCACGAAATGCGTTTCGTCGCGCCGCTGCCGGGTTATCTCGGCAAGCTGGGTCCGCAATTGCAGCAACTGAAACTGGTATCCAACGGCCGCGGCGGCTCGCGCCTGGAGGCGAGCTTTGCCTTGTTACCGCCCGATGGCAGTGCGCCGCATCCCTTGGGCGAGCCTGAAACCTTGCTAGACGATGTGCGCGGCGGCAGCTTTGTTTATCGCAATAGCGATACCGACGAGCAACTGGGTTCATGGCATGGCGATTGGCCCGATGGGCGCATGCTGCCCAGCGCGGTGCGTGTCGACTTGAAGCTGGATGGCAATTACGGCTGGCCACGGCTGGACGCGCCATTGCGCGTCGATCCGACGGCGAGCGGAGGGCAGGCCAACCTGCTGCGCGGTTTGAATCAGGGGCCGCCGATCCGATGATTCCCATGATTAGCCGCACCGGCACGACGCGTCGTATGGGTTCTTTCGACGCCGCCGAACAAGCATCGCGCAACGCCGTGGCGCCGTCGTCCATGGCGGCTAGCCAGCGCCTGCTGCAAACCGCGCATCGCCAGCGCGGTGTCGCCTTGCTGATCGTGCTGTGGGCCTGCACCTTGCTGGCGATTTTGCTGGGCGGCTACGCGATGCTGGCGCGCACCGAAGGCATGCAGGCGCGCTACCAGTTTGCGCAGACTCAAGCGCATTACGCCGCCGGGGTCATGCGGGCGATTTACGGCCTGCAAGATCAGCAGCCCAACCATTGGGTGCCCGACGGACGCACGTATCCATTCAAGTACGAAGACGCCAACGTCAAAGTCACGGTCATCGACGAAGGCGGCAAGGTGGATCTGAATGCGGCCAATCCGAACGTATTGCAGGGGCTTTTTCACGCGGCCGGCCTGGCCGATACGCAGGCGCAAGAATTGTCGCAAAAGGTGGTCGACTGGCGCAGTTTTGGGGTGGGCGCCAATGGCGCCGGGCAGCAAGATGCTGCGTATGCGGCGGCCGGCCGCGACTACAGTCCGCGCAAGGGCCCGTTCGCCAGCATTGAAGAATTGCAACTGGTCTTGGGCATGACCCCGGCGCTGTATCGCAAGATCGCGCCGGCGGTGACGATCTGGTCAGGGCGCGATAGCCCCGATGTGGCAACCGCGCCGTTATTGGCGCTGGCGGCGATTCCGGGGATGGATCCGAACCAGGCAAATGCGGTGTATGCCGCACGGCAAGCCAATCAAGGCGCGCCAGCTCTAGTCGGTTTCCAAGGAGTAACGCATAGTATTCGTTCTGAGGCTGCGTTGGCCGACGGCACCATCGCGGTGCTGCGCGCTACCGTACGGTTGCAGGGAATTCGATCAGGTGCGACGCCGTACACGGTATTGCGTTGGCAGGAAGGAGACGGGGAGTGAAGAATGCAGCAACGCAATCATTGCGCTTGCCACTGGATCGTATGCGCCGCGCCTGGCGGGCATCGCCGTTGCCGCGTTTCTTTGAGTGGTGGGGGAGTGAGTTAAAGGCCTTATTGCCGGTACGTTGGCGCAGCCTGTTTGGCGGCGGCGCGTTATGGCATTTGCTTGAACGCAACGGCGAGCAATGGAAGCTGCGCCGCGCCGACCATGCCGAGCCGCTGGCCAGCTGGAGCGACAGCCTCGATCCCACGGCACAGCAAGCCGCGCTCGCCGAGGCCTTGCGCGGGGTGGATCGCGAAGACTTGCGCCTGGCCCTGTGTCTTCCGGCCAGCACCGTCTTGCGCCGCACCGTGATGCTGCCCCTGGCGGCACGAGACAGCTTGCAGCAAGTGGGTGCGTTCGAGATGGACCGGCAAACGCCGTTCCGCGCCGAGCAAGTGCGTTACGACTTGCATGAGTTGAACCGGCCGGCATCGGCCGGCCGTTTTGCCGCCGAACTGGTGGCGGTGCCGCGCACCACGCTCGATCCGCTGCTCGATCGCTTAAGCGTTCTGGGCATTGCGGTCGATGCCGTGGATATGGCCATTGGCCACGGCCGTCTTGGGGTGAATTTGCTGCCGCCCGAGCAAGCGCCACGTCGGCGTCACCCGCGCCAGCAATTGAACTGGGCCTTGGCGGCGGGTGCGGTGGTCTTGCTGGTGCTGGTGCTGGCGCAGTGGCTGCACAATCGCCAAAGCACGCTGGACACCATGCGCAGCCAGGTCGAAAGCATGCGCACCGATGCACAACAAGTGTCTGGCTTGCGGCAGCAGCTGCAGGACAACGCCGGCGCGGCCGGTTTTCTGGCGGCGCGCAAAATGCATACGGTCTCGGTGTTGGGCGTGCTGCAGGATCTCAGCCAGCGCCTGCCAGATACCGCTTGGCTGGAGCGCATGAGCATCGACAACAACGGCCAGGTCGGCTTTCAGGGGCAGAGTGCCCAGGCAGCCAAGCTGGTCGATGCGCTGAAAGATTCGACTGTCATCGCCGATGCTAATTTCCAGGGCACTATCCAGGCCGATCCGACGACCGGCAAGGAACGTTTTTACATGGTGGCGCAGTTGCGCAAGATCGCCGATGCCAAGGCCAAACCCAAGCCATCTTCGGCGCCGGCGCATGGCGGGAGCACGCCATGAAGCTGGCCCGACTCAAGCCGCGCGAAAGCCGCATAGCGGCGCTGTTGCTGTTGCTGCTGGTGTTGCTGCTGGGCTATTTCCTGTTGCTGCATTGGTGGTTTGTCGCGCCGCTGCGCAGCATGAGCGCCGAGATGGATGACTTGCGCGATACCCAAAGCCGTTATGCCGCGGCGATCGCCGAGAAGCCGCAACTGCAACAGCGCATCGCCGCGCTTGGCCAGGGCCAGGCCGCCAGCAGCGCCTTTCTGCCGGAGGCCGATCCCAATGCGGCGGCGGCTGGTTTGATGCAGCGCGTGGTCGATGTCGTCGCCGCGCATCCGCAGGGCGGCAGCTGCGATGTCATCCAGAAAATGCCGGTGCCCAATCCGCGTACCGATGACGGCGAGCCGTACCGCAAAGTGGCGGTAAGCATCAGCCTGCGTTGCGACGTGCAGCCATTGGGTTCGGTGCTGCAAACGCTGGAGCAGGGCACGCCGTATCTATTCGTCGACGATCTGAGCATCTACCGCAATCCGGTCGCCGCACAGAAAAATGCAGCGCCGCCACTGGAGGTGCAATTCACCCTCTCCGGTTACGTGCGCCAGGCCCACGGTGCTGCCGCACCGGCGGCCACGCCACCGGCGGAGACTGCGCTATGAACGCCGCCTCGCAGAGACGTATCACCCCATGGCTGGCCGGCACCGCACTCGCCTTCGGTTTGCTGTGGGTGCTGTTGCTAAGCGGCGTCGGCCGCAGCGTGCGCTGGAATCCACCGCTGCCCACGCCGCCGCTGCCCGCATCGCACGACGATAGCGGCTTGCCCACGCCACAGCCGTTGGAGCAGTTCGCGATTGTGTGGCTGAAGCCGCTGTTCAATCCCGATCGCAAACCGATCGCCCGTGCGGCCAGTGATGGCGGCAATCTCGGCGACATGGAATTGACCGGCATCATTCTTACCCACGATTTGCACATGGCCTTGCTGCACGATAAGAGCGGCGACAAACATGTACGTGTGCGCGAAGGCGACAGCCTGCCCGATGGCAGCTGGAAACTGGCCGAGCTGAAGCCGCGCACGGCGGTATTCGAAGGTGCCAGTGGGCGTACCGAACTGAATCTGCCTGCCGGTGCGCCGATTACCCCGCCGACACCCGGCGATCCCAATGCCAACAACGCCAATAACCCACCGCCCGCACCCGGCATGCCGGTGCCGCCGCCGGTGGCGAACAACGGCTCGTCGGCACCGGTGATGCAAGTGCAACAGATACCTCCCAACAACGCGCATCCACCGCAAGGTGTGGATGCACAACAAGCCGAACGCATTCGTCAGCTCAAGGCCAACATTTTGAAACGCCGCGCCGAGCAAGCCGCAGCCCCTGAAGGAGTACGTTGATTCATGTCCCGCAAGCTCATTTCTCCGGCTCGCCGTATCGGCACCCTCGCTTTGGCGATCTGGGTGGCAGGTTGTTCCAGCTTGCAGCAGCGCGACGATGGCGCCTTGCAGCGCGAGGCCGTGGCCGGCACCGAAAAGCCCGCGCCTGCACCGGCGCCATTGAACACCGGTCTGCGCCCCGATCAAACCAACGCCGCGCAGCCGCAGCTCAATGTCGGCAGTGGCGAGTTCATCCGGCCGACCGGCCTGGCCAAGCCGCGCAAGCTGGCCAGTGGCGATGGCGCGGTGACCTTCAACTTTGAGAATCAGCCGGTACCGGCGGTGGTCAAGGCGATACTTGGCGACCTGCTCAAGCAGAACTACACCATCGTGCCGGGCGTACAAGGCAATGTGTCGTTCTCCACGGCGGAGCCGGTAGACAGCAGTCAGGCCTTGCCGATTCTGGAAACCCTGCTCGCCTGGACCGGCAATGCGCTGGTCCAGCGCGATGGCGGCTACGTGGTGATGCCGGCGAAAGACGCCGTAGCCGGCAACCTGGCCCCCAGCCTCGGTGCCGCTGCCCCGCAAGCGGGCTTGCAGGCCCGTTTGTTTTCGCTGCGCTACATCGCGGCACCGGAGATGCAAAAGCTGATCAAGCCGTTTGCCCGCGCCGATGCCGTGCTGCTGGTCGATCCGTCGCGCAACTTGCTGGTGATGTCCGGTACGCCGCAAGAGCTGGCCAATTATCAGCGCACCATCAGCACGTTTGACGTGGATTGGTTGCACGGTATGTCGGTCGGGGTCTTCAGTCTCAAGCACGCCACGGTGACCGAATTGCTGCCGCGGCTGGAAGGGATGTTCGGCGCCAAAGGCGATACCCCGCTGGCTGGCATGTTCCGTTTCATTCCGATCGAGCGTACCAATGCGCTGGTCGTCATCAGCACGCAGCCCGGTTATCTGAAAGAAATCGGCGGCTGGATCGAAAAAATCGATCGCGGCGGCGGCAACGAGCCGGAGCTGTTTATTTACGACGTACGTAACCTCAAAGCCTCCGATCTGGCGCAATACCTCGCACAGATTTACGCCAGTGGCGGCGGTGGCGGCGGTGGCGCCAAGGTCGGGCCAGGCCTCAGTTCGGGCACGCTGGGCAACGCCGATAACGCCAATGGTTCGGGCAGCGGCATGGGCAGCACTGCCGGCAGTTTCGGCAGCAGCACCACCGGCGGCCTCGGTGGTAGCTCAGGTGGAATCGGCGGCGGTATTGGCGGTGCTAGCAATGGCGGCGGTATTGGTGGCGGTCTGGGCGGCGGCACCGGTGGTATTGGTGGCGGCAGCGGTGGCCTGGGCGGTGGCAGCCAGGGTGGCAGCACCTTTGGCTCGCTCGGCGGTGGCTCGGGTGGGCGCTCGGGCGGTGGCAGCGGCGGCGGCTCGCAAGGCGGCCAGCAATACGCGTCCGAAGACGGCAGCATCCGCATCAGTTCGGTCGACGACAATAATCAGCTGATGGTGCGCGCGCGACCATCGCAATGGGCCGAGATCGAAGCGGCAATCCAGAAGCTGGACAATACGCCACTCCAGGTGCAGATCGAGACGCGCATCCTGGAAGTGACCCTGACCAATCAATTCCAGTTCGGCGTGCAGTGGTATCTCGAAGGCCTCACGGGCAGCAAGCCGACCGTGACGAACGGTGTCATTACCGGTGCCGACAACTCGGCCAATGGCCGCTATCTGCAGGCGCGGCAGATCGGCCTGGGTTCGGGCGGCAATCAGTATGGCGGTGAGCCGTTCTTCTACTCCTTCATGAATAGCAATATGCAGGTTGCCGTGCGTGCCTTGGAAACCAATGGCAACACCAAGACGCTGTCGGCACCCTCGCTGGTCGTACTGAATAACCAGATAGCGCAGATTCAAGTCGGCGATCAGGTGCCGATCAATACCACCAGCGTCAACCCGGGTGTCGGCACCGCCACCTACAACTCGGTGAACTACCTGAGCACCGGTGTGATCCTGGCGGTGCAGCCGCGCGTCAATCCCGGCGGCTTGGTCTATCTCAATATCCAGCAGCAGGTCAGTACGCCATCGACCCCGGCCGGTGCCGCCAACCCGACCGTTTCGCAACGTGCCATGAGCACTCAGGTTGCGGTGCAAAGTGGGCAGACCGTCTTGCTCGGCGGCTTGATCCAGCAAAACGATCAGGGCGGCAATACCGGCATCCCCGGCTTGAACAGCATTCCGGTTATTGGTCGATTGTTCGGCACCACCAATCGCAACCGCACGCGCACTGAGCTGATCGTCTTGATCACACCCAAAGTCATCACCAATGGTGACGAGGCCAAGCAAGTTACCGACGAGTACCAGCAGAAATTCGAATCGCTGGCGCCGTTGCGCGATACCGGCAAGGCCATGCCAACGACCAAGCCGTAACGGTAACAGCCCTCTTCGTCCTGGCCGGAGAGGGCTGCGCCTGCGGTCCGTCAGCAAGCGGCGTCGGCGAAACGGCTCGCGCGACAGGGTGATGGTTAAAAACCATCACCCGTTATCATCCGTCGGATGACCGCGCCCGCCCCCTCCTTCCCGATTACCCCGCTGTTGCCTGAGATCTGCGCATCGCTTGATGCGCAGACCCGGCTGGTGCTCGAGGCGCCTCCCGGTGCGGGCAAGACCACCCAAGTGCCGTTGGCCCTGCTTGGCGCATCGTGGCTGGGCGATCAGAAGATTCTGATGCTGGAACCGCGGCGCATCGCCGCGCGCGCGGCGGCGCAATTCATGGCGCGGCAGCTGGGCGAGGAGGTGGGGCAAACGGTGGGCTATCGCATTCGTTTCGAGTCGAAGGTGAGTGCGGCCACGCGGGTCGAGGTGGTGACCGAGGGCATTCTCACCCGGCTGATTCAGGATGATCCGGAGTTGAGCGGCATCGGGGTAATCCTGTTCGACGAATTTCACGAGCGTCATCTCGCCGGCGATCTCGGCGCGGCGCTGGCCATGGATGTGCAAGCCACGCTGCGGCCAGAACTACGTCTGGTGGTGATGTCGGCCACGCTCGACGGCGAGCGCATCGCGCAGTGGCTGGCCGCGCCGCGAATCAGCAGCCCCGGCCGCAGTTATCCGGTGCGTATCGAGCATCCGCCTGCACGGACCCAGGAAAGCATCGAGCATCAACTGGCCCGGGTAACCCGCCAGGCCCTGAGCGAAAACGAGGGTGACGTGCTGGCGTTTTTGCCCGGGCGACGGGAAATCGCCCGCGCGCAGACGGTGCTGCAGCAAACGCTGGAGCGCGACGATGTCGAAACCGTCGCCTTGCACGGTGAGCTATCGCTGGCCGAACAGCAGGCGGCCTTGGCGCCGGCCGAGCCGGGCATGCGGCGGGTGGTGTTGGCCACCAATGTTGCTGAATCCAGCGTCACCTTGCCGGGCATTCGCGCGGTCGTCGATGCCGGCCTGGCGCGTGAGCCACGCTTTGATCCCAACTCGGGCTTTACCCGGCTGGAAACCGTGAACATTTCGCAGGCATCGGCCGATCAGCGCGCGGGTCGTGCGGGCCGTGTCGCCGAGGGTACGGCGTATCGCTTGTGGCCGCAGAGCAAGCGACTCGATAGCGCGCGCACGGCCGAGATCACCCAGGCCGAACTTTCCAGCCTGGCTTTGGAGCTGGCCGCATGGGGCAGTGCGGCCTTGCCCTGGTTGGATGCGCCGCCAGCAGGCGCGCTGGCGCAAGCGCGCGAATTGCTGACACAGCTGGGCGCGCTGGATGCCGATGCGCGGATCACCGCGCTTGGCCGCCGCATGCTGGAGCTTGGCGCTGCGCCACGGCTGGCCGCCGCGGCCTTGCGTGCACCGCTGGAGCTGCGTGCCTTGATTGCCGATTTACTAGCCTTGATGGAGGCGCGCTCGCCGCTGCGCGGCGAGCAGGCGCGCAGCGATGATTTTCGTCTGCGCGTAACCGCCTTGCATGCCTGGCGTGACCGTCATGCGGCCAGTGGCCGCGGCGGTGCGGATGCCGGCGCGTTAGCGGCCATCGAACAAGCCAGTAAAGGCTGGCGCAAGCGTTTGGACGTCCGTACGGCGGCCAGCGGCGCGCCCGACAGCCATGCCATCGGCGATCTGCTGTTGCATGCCTTTCCCGATCGCGTCGCGCGCCGCGATGATGCCAATCCCTTGCGCTATACCCTGGCCAATGGTCGTGGCGCGCGTCTACATGACAACACGGCGCTGCTCGGCGAACCCTGGTTGGTCGCCCTGGATCTGCGTTTTGAAGCGCGCGATAGCCTGATTCTGGCCGCCGCTCCGTTGGATCTGCGCGTGCTTGAACGCGACTATCCCGCGCAGTTTCGGCGTGAACGCGTCTTGCGCTGGAACGATGAACGCAATGCGGTCGAGGCCTTCGAAGAACAGCGCTATGCCGCCATCGTGCTGGAGCGCCGCAGCGTTCCAGTCAAGCCCGAAGATGCGCTGCCGGCCTTGCTTGCAGGCATTCGCGCCAAAGGTGTGGCCGCCTTGCCCTGGAGTGAACATGCCCGGCGTTTGCGCGCGCGCATGCAGGCATTGCGTGCGTGGATGCCGGAGCTGGGCTTGCCCGATGTCTCCGATGGCGCCTTGCTGGATGCCATGGATATTTGGCTGGCGCCGTATCTGCACGGCAAGCGGCGGCTCGATGCGTTGAGCGCGGAAGAGCTCTCGCAGGCCTTGAGCTCGTTGTTCGATTACGAGCAGCGCCGCCAGCTCGATGCGCAGGCACCGGAAAGCCTCACCGTGCCCAGCGGTATGACCCGCCGCCTGGAATACGCCCCGGACGAGCCGCCAGTGCTGGCGGTAAAGCTACAGGAATTGTTCGGCCTGGCCGACACGCCGTGCATCGCCAGCGGACGGGTGCCGGTCACACTGCATTTGTTATCGCCGGGGGGCCGGCCGATACAAATTACCCAGGATCTAAAAGGCTTCTGGGAACGCACTTATCCGGAAGTGAAGAAAGAGCTGAAAGGCCGCTATCCGCGCCATCCCTGGCCGGATGATCCCTGGACCGCCGTACCGACACACCGGGCCAAACCGCGCGGTACCTGATTAGACGGTTTTGAGCTGACCGCGAGAGGGCGGCAAGCTTGGCTGCGCGCTCGCCTGCAAGCAGCCTTGGCCGATCAGCGTGGCGCGTAGTGCGTCGTCGATCGGCGTATAGAGGTTGCCGCCGAGAAAGCGAGTGATTTTCTGATCGTCGAGTTGAACCGGGCCACGCCATAAATAGCGCATCTCGCGCATCTCGCGCAGCGTCTGCATGAATGGCGCCGCCAGGGTTACCAGCCACCATGGGAAGCGTTTCGCCACCATGCCGGGGTTGTTCGCCGCTCGGCCTAGGGCGGCGATCATCTGGTTGCCGTCCAGCCAATAGCCGCCAAAGTGAAACACCTCGAAGGGCGCCAGTTCGCTTTCACGATCGAGCAGCCGCGCCAACGTTTTGCCGACATCGGGCAAATATGCCCAGCTATGGCCGATCTCGCGTTGACCCGGATAGCTGACGGCACGCACCGGCACGCCTTGCTTGATCAAGCCTTGGGCAAGCCAGTTGTTGCCGGCGTTGGGGCCGAAGAAGTCGCCACAGCGCAGGATCAGTACCGGCACGCCCTGTTTGGCGGCGGTGGCCAGTCGCTGCTCCATCTCGACACGGATTTTTCCCTTGCGGGTAAGCGGATGCTGCGGCGAATGCTCGCTCAGTAACGGAAAGGCATCGGGGCCGAAGTTGTAGACGGTGCCGGGTAGCACGATGCCTGCGCCGACGGCCTTGGCGGCGGCGATGGTGTTGTCGAGCATCGGCAGCACCAGTTTGTTCCAGTCGCGATAACCCGGTGGGTTCACCGCATGCACAATCCATTGCACGCCGGCGGCGGCCCGCAGCACATCGTCCGCTTGCATGGCGTCGCCGCTCAGCCACTCGATGCCATCCTGTGTCGCCGCCTTGGGCTGACGCACCAGCGCGCGCACCCGCCAGCCGTGCCGTTGCAGCGCCACGCAGGATTCATGGCCGATACCGCCCTTGGCACCGATCACCAACACCGTCTTTTGCTTGTTCATGGTTATGCCCTCGCGTGCTTGTTTGCCTGGATTGAGGTCTAGCTTGCGCGCGGGCCGCATATAAGAAAATTGCCTAATAACATTGATTAGATATACAAATATGCATGGCCAACCATGACCCCAGCTGGGAGCTTTACCGGTCCTTTCTCGCGGTGATGCGCGAAGGAAGCCTGTCCGCCGCGGCGCGCATGCTGGGCATGACCCAGCCCAGCCTGGGCCGCCACGTACGCGAGCTGGAGGCGAAGCTCGGCGTGGCCTTGTTCGCCCGCTCGCCGCAGGGGCTGACCCCCACCGATATCGCGCACGAGCTGGTGCCGCATGCGCAATCGATGGCGGCCGCTTCGGCGGCGCTGCGACGGGCGGCTTCGGCCAATCATGACGATATTCGCGGCGTGATCCGGGTGACCGCCAGCGAGATGGTCGGCACCGAGGTGCTGCCGTCGATGCTGGCGGACTTTCGCCAGCAACATCCCGGCATCGTGATCGAGCTGTCATTGTCGAACCAGTCCGAAGACTTATTGCGCCGCGATGCGGATATTGCGATACGCATGGTGCAGCCGACACAGGGCGCCCTGGTGGCGCGGCATGTCGGCAAGGTGGCGATCGGCCTGTATGCGCATCAGCGCTATATCAAGGTGAATGGACGTCCAAAAACTATGGATGAACTCGTCGCCCATGCCTTGATCGGTTTCGATAACGAGGCGCCCTACATTCGCAGCCTGCGTCCTAAAGGGTCACCCTTTGTGCGCGAGAACTTTGCCTTGCGCACCGACAGCGACATGGCGGCGCTGGCAGCGATTCGCGCCGGCTATGGCATTGGCTTCGCCCAGGTGGGTATTGCTCGCCGCGATCCAAAACTGATCCGCCTGATGCCAGACAGCCTGGAACTGAATCTGGATACCTGGGTGGTGATGCATGAAGACCTCAGGCGAAGCGTGCGCAATCGCAAGCTGTTCGATCATCTCGCTGGCGGACTTGGCGCATACACCCAGCTGAAAGATTGACTTGTGCGCCCGGATTCACACCTGCGCCTTGAAGGTCTTGCCCAGCGATGCGCCACGCCCGATGTAATGCCGGAACAGATAAAACAGCGGTGCATAACGGGTCGGGTCGATGTGCTGGGTATCCGCAACGACGATGTCGGCATGGGCATGCACATGCAACACCTCCAGCTCAATGATGGTGTAGCCATCGGCATCGTCACGCCAGGCCTCCAGTGGGCGGAATGCGCTGTGCACCAGTAAGGCCTCAAGTTGCAATGGGCATTCGGCGATGCGTGGCGCGGCCACCGTCAACGCAGGCGCGGCATGCAGGCCGGCCAGGGCGAACTTGTCCGGCTCGTGGCGGTAGCCCGAGTCGCGCTTCCAGGCCGGTAGCGGGTTGCGGCCGCTGGTTGACGCCAGCTGCTCAACCGCTTGGTGCATATCTTCGCTGGCCAGGTTGAGCACGCATTCGCCTTCGCGCAGCAAGTTGGCCAGCCCTTGTCCGCCGCCGCTAAGGCCGATCACCACACGATCGGCCAAGGCCCAGGCTGAGGACATCGGCGTGATATTGGCCGAGCCGTCGGGATTGCGGGTGGTGATCAGCACCACCGGGGTGCCGAAATAAAGAATGGAGGGGTGGATGACCGAGGTGTCGGGGGCGCGATAAATGTCCATGCCGCCAGTGTCGCGGCCGATCGAGCGAGGATGTTTCGCGCGCTGACGAAACGTGTTGCCAGCGGCTGCCATTAGACTGCGCGCATGAGCGATAGCACTTCCGCAAACCGATACCAGTTGGCCGAACTGGGCGCCCTGCTGGCCGAGCCGGCACGGGCTGCCATGCTGCTGGCCTTGGCCGATGGCAGCGCCCGGCCCGCCGGTGAGCTGGCGCATGCGGCGGGGGTGGGGGCGGCTACTGCCAGCGCGCATTTGAAGCGGCTGTTGGAGGGCGGCTTGCTCGCCGTGCACGTGCAAGGACGTCACCGCTATTACCGGCTTGCCAGCGATGAAGTCGCCGCCTTGCTCGAAGCCATGGCCCTGCCGCGAACGGCGAAAAGTATGCCGCATGCCACCGGCAGCGATCTTGCGCTGCGGCGCGCGCGCAGCTGTTATCGGCATATGGCCGGCGAACTGGGCGTGGCCTTATGCGATGCCTTGTTAGGCCGCGGCTATCTGCATACCGAGAGCGTGGGGTTGCGGTTGTCACCACAGGGTGCCGAGGCCTTCATGCAGGCAGGCCTGGAACAAGCGCCCGCGGTGAAATTGCTGGGCCTGTCCGGTCGTAGCTGTCTGGATTGGAGCGAGCGCCGTTTGCATGTCGGCGGACCGCTGGGCGTTGCCATGATGACCGCCATGCTGGATGCAGGCTGGCTGCGCCGCGCGGCCAGCGGGCGGGTACTGGTGCCCAGTGCTGATGGCTTGCGGCGCCTGAGTGGCCTGGGTGTGCGGATCGAATCCTAAACATCTGCCGGCGGCGCCAGCTTGATCGTGCAAGGCATGGTTCGCGCTGCCGTGGCCTAAGCGATTTGGCCGTCTAACTGTTACACCGTATCGCCTTCGCCTACACCAAAAGCTCACATCGACCCGCTTGGCCACGTGGCCGATCAAGTGGCCATCTCAACGACGAAAAAATCGTTGACACGTCGATACTCCCCTGAGTATGGTTCGCCCGCCTTCCGGGACACCCGAGGCACTTGTCTGGTTACCTACCTGCGAGAAATGGACAGTTATCCCCCTAGTAGCAACGCCAACGTTGAATGGAATCATTCGATGTTGGCGTGGCCCGTACACAACTTGGACGCTTGCAGCGACCGCATCCGGTCGGCTGGCGCTTTCCTGGCCTAGGGAAGTCCTGCCGCCTCCTGCGCCGTTGTCGGTGCACGGGAGGTGAGCAATGAATCACATGAAATCCGTTGCAGGGCGCGATCAGCGCACCTGTCGCAAAGATCGCCATAAGCAGCATGTCCGGCGCCTCAGCGCATCGGGCCGGCCGTATGTCATCCGTTACTCGATGACCCCACGCGGCTTATGCCGCGAGGTAGTGGAGCTGCGTGGCAACAAGCCGCTGGCGAGCTGGTCACGCAATGAAACGACCGGCGCGCTGGAATGTCATTGGCGTATCCATTCGCCCGCCACGCTGGCGGCGAATACATCCGATCAATCCCCGCTGCCGCAACAGGTTTCCCATGTCGTGAAGCTGCGCCGCGATGGCGTGCATGCCGACATGC
>NZ_JAPDPE010000200.1 GCF_026283955.1 Dyella silvatica
CCGACGCCAATGCGGCAGGCACGAACTCCACAGCGATCGGCCCAGCGGCCAATGCCTATGGCAATGGCTCGATCGCTCAGGGTAACGGCGCAATCGCCGGTGTCAGCGGCACACCTACCACAGCCAACGATGTGGCGTTGGGCAATAGCAGCAAGGCCACGGGCGGTAACTCTTTCGCTGGCGGCAATGCGGCCAGCGCTGCGGGCGCCTCCTCGGTGGCGCTGGGCAATACCGCCAACGCCAAGGCAGCGAATGCCGTCGCTCTGGGCGCGAACGCCGTCGCTAATAACGCGAACGACCTGGCGCTGGGTGCCGGTTCGACCACCGCGGCGCCGAATACCGGCACCACGGCACTGTACGGCGGCACGGCGGCGGGTATCGCCAAGGCGGCCAGCGGTGTGGTGTCGGTCGGTTCGGCGGGTAACGAGCGTCAGATCCAGAACGTGGCGGCCGGCGTGATCTCGGCGACCAGCACCGATGCCGTCAATGGTTCGCAGTTGAGCGCGGTAGCGACCGGCGTCAATAACCTGGGCAGCTCGACGGCAAGCACGCTGGGCGGCGGCGCCAGCTACAACGCAGCCACTGGCACCATCAGCGGCTTCAGCCAGCCGATCAACGGCGTCAGCGCCACCGGTGCGGTGAGTGCGCCGACCGCACAAACCAGCGTGGCCGGCGCGCTGACGGCACTGAACAACAACGTCAACAACACCGCCAATATCGCGGTGAAATACGATGCCGCCGGTGGCAACACCATCACGCTCGGCGCCACGGGCGGTACCGGTGCGCCAGCAGGCGGGGTGAAAATCACCAATCTCACTGCAGGCACCTTGAGCGCGGCAAGCACGGATGCGGTGAACGGTTCGCAGCTCAATACGACCAACACCAATGTCGCCAACAACACCACGGCGATTGCGGGCAACACCACCTCGATCACCAACCTGGGTGGTCAGGTCAACAACATCTACGCGACGGGCACCAAATACTTCCACGCCAATTCGACCGGTGTGGATTCGACCGCCACGGGTGCGAACAGCGTGGCTATCGGCCAGAGCGCGGTGGCAACGAATGCCAATGACGTCGCACTGGGTGCGAATAGCACGACTACTGCAACGACCGCCGTAAGCGGTGCCACGATTGGTGGCACCAACTACACCTTTGCCGGTGCGACGCCGACCGCTGCGCTGAGCGTAGGTGGCCGTCAGATTCAGAACGTGGCGGCAGGCCAGCTGAGTGGTAGCAGCACCGATGCAGTGAATGGTTCGCAGTTGTTCGCAACCAACCAGCAGGTGACCAGCAACACCACCAATATCGCCAACAACACGACAGCGATTGCGGGTAACACGACCTCGATCAACAACATCAATAACGGCACCAGCGGTATCGTGCAGCAGGCTGGCGGCATCAGCCCGAGCAATGCCAATCCGATCACGGTGGGTGCGGCAACCGGCGGTACGTTGGTGAATTTCGCCAATGCCAGTGGCGCGACGCGCACGTTGACCAATGTATCGGCAGGCGCGTTGAGCACGACCAGCACCGATGCGGTGAATGGCTCGCAGCTCAATACGACCAACACCAACGTCGCCAACAACACGACGGCGATTGCCGGCAACACCACCTCGATCAACAACCTGGGTAGCCAGGTCAACAACATTTACGCGACTGGCACCAAATACTTCCATGCCAACTCGACCGGTGCGGATTCCACTGCGACCGGTGCGAACAGCGTAGCCATCGGTCAGAGCGCCGTAGCAACGAATGCCAATGACGTTGCACTGGGTGCGAACAGCACCACGAGCGCAACGACTGCGGTAAGCGGTGCCACGATTGGTGGCACCAACTACACCTTCGCCGGTGCGACACCGACCGCGGCATTGAGCGTGGGTGGCCGGCAGATCCAGAACGTGGCGGCAGGTCAATTGAGCGGTATCAGCACCGATGCGGTGAATGGTTCGCAGTTGTTTGCAACCAACCAGCAAGTGACCGCCAACACCACCAGTATCAACAATTTGAACAATCAAGTGGGCTCAGTGGATGCGTTGAACTGGGATCCAGCCGCCAACGGTGGTACGGGCGCCTGGAACGCGAACCACAAGGGCAGCGGCCCGAACAAGATCACCAATGTGGCCGCCGGCACTTTGAGCACGACCAGCACCGATGCGGTGAACGGTTCGCAGCTCAATACGACCAACACCAATGTGACGAACAACACGACGGCGATTGCCGGTAACACCACATCGATCAACAACATCAACAACGGCACCAGCGGCATCGTGCAGCAGGCCGGTGGCATCAGCCCGAGCAACGCGAACCCGATCACTGTGGGTGCGGCAACCGGCGGTACGGTAGTGAGTTTCGCCAATGCCGGTGGCGGCACGCGCACTCTGACCAATGTGTCGGCAGGCACACTGAGCACGACCAGCACCGATGCGGTGAATGGCTCGCAGTTGAACGCGACCAACATCAACGTCGCCAACAACACGACGGCGATTGCCGGCAACACCACCTCGATCAACAACTTGGGTGGTCAGGTCAACAACATCTACGCGACGGGCACCAAATACTTCCATGCCAACTCGACCGGTGCGGATTCCACTGCGACTGGTGCGAACAGCGTAGCCATCGGTCAGAGCGCCGTAGCAACGAATGCCAATGACGTTGCACTGGGTGCGAACAGCACCACGAGCGCAACGACTGCGGTAAGCGGCGCCACCATCGGCGGCACCAACTACACCTTTGCCGGTGCGACGCCGACCGCTGCGCTGAGCGTGGGTGGTCGGCAGGTCCAGAATGTGGCGGCAGGCCAGCTAAGCGGCAGCAGCACTGATGCCGTGAACGGTTCGCAGTTGTTCGCCACCAATCAACAGGTAACCGCCAACTCGACTAGCATCACCAACTTGAACAATCAGGTAGGCTCGATCGATGCGTTGAACTGGGATCCGACCGCGAATGGTGGTGCCGGTGCATGGAACGCCGATCACAAGGGCAGTGGCCCGAGCAAGATCACCAATGTGGCTGCCGGCGCCTTGAGCACGACCAGCACCGATGCGGTGAATGGTTCGCAGCTTAATACGACCAATACCAATGTCGCCAACAACACCACGGCGATTGCGGGCAACACGACATCGATCAATAACCTGGGTAGCCAGGTCAACAACATCTACGCGACGGGTACCAAGTACTTCCACGCAAATTCGACCGGTGCGGATTCGACCGCCACCGGAGCGAACAGCGTAGCTATCGGTCAGGGCGCTGTAGCGACCAACGCCAACGACGTTGCATTGGGTGAAGGCTCGACCACCGCAGCAGCGGTAGCCACGGCCAGCGGCACCATCAATGGCACCAGCTACAACTATGCGGGTAATGCGCCGACCTCGACGGTTAGTGTGGGTAGCGTGGGCAACGAGCGCACGCTGACTAACGTGGCAGCAGGTCAAGTCACCGCAAGCAGCACCGACGCAGTGAACGGCAGCCAGTTGTTCGCGACTAACAGTGCCGTGACCAGCCTGGGTACGACGGTCAATAACATCAATAACGGCGGTGGCATCAAGTATTTCCACGCCAACTCGACGAGTGCGGATTCAAGCGCGACGGGTATCGATAGCGTGGCGATCGGTCCAAGCGCGGTGGCGACGAATGCCAACGATGTAGCCTTGGGTTCGAACAGCACCACCAGCGCGACCACGGCAGTAAGCGGTGCGATGATCGGTGGCACCAACTACAGCTTTGCCGGTGCCACGCCGAGCGCCGCACTGAGCGTGGGTGGCCGGCAGATTCAAAACGTGGCGGCCGGTCAGTTGAACGGCAGCAGCACCGATGCGGTGAACGGCTCGCAGCTGTTCGCCACCAATCAGCAAGTCACCGCCAATTCGACCAGCATCACCAACTTGAACAACCAAGTGGGTTCGATCGACGCGTTGAACTGGGACCCCGCCGCCAACGGTGGCGCCGGTGCATGGAACGCGAACCATAAGGGCAGCGGCCCGAACACCATCACCAATGTGGCCGCCGGCACCTTGAGCTCGACCAGCACCGAGGCGGTGAATGGTTCGCAGCTCAATACGACCAATACCAACGTGACCAACCTGGGCGATCAGGTGAGCAACATCTACGCCACCGGTACCAAGTATTTCCATGCCAACTCGACCGGTGCGGATTCCACCGCCACGGGCGCGGACAGCGTGGCGATCGGTCAAAGCGCAGTGGCCACGAACGCCAACGACGTCGCACTCGGTGCGGGTTCGGTGACCGCGGCGGCGATAGCGACAGCCAGTGGCAGCATCAATGGCAGCAGCTATAACTATGCCGGGGGTGCGCCGACGTCGACGGTGAGCGTGGGCAGCGTGGGTAACGAACGCACCCTCACCAACGTCGCGGCGGGCCGCGTCACGGCAAGCAGCACCGATGCGGTGAATGGTAGCCAGTTGTTTGCCACCAATAGTGCGGTGACCAGTCTGGGCAGCACCGTCAACACCATTAACAACGGCGGCGGCATCAAGTATTTCCATGCCAATTCGATCTTGGAAGATTCCTCGGCGACCGGCACGGATTCGACCGCGGCCGGTCCGCTGGCGACGGCATCGGCAGCCGGCGCTTCGGCGTACGGCAAGCATACCAAGGCATCGGGCAACAGC
>NZ_JAPDPE010000201.1 GCF_026283955.1 Dyella silvatica
GCATGCCGCCAACAGCGTGGAAATGCTGCGCGTGCTCGGCCGTGCTTGCGGTGCGGAGGGCATGGCGGGTGGACAGGCACTGGACCTGGCCGCCGTCGGCCACAAGCTCAGCCTGGCTGAGCTTGAACGCATGCACGCCTACAAGACCGGGGCGTTGATCCGCGCCTGCATACGGCTCGGCGCGCTGACCGCCAACGCGGAGCAAGCTACCTTGGATGCACTGGATCGCTACGGCCACGCTGTCGGCCTGGCCTTCCAGGTGCGCGACGACATTCTCGATGTCGAAGGCGAATCGGCGGTGATCGGCAAAACCGCCGGCAAAGATGCCGCGGCCGACAAGCCCACCTTTCCTTCGATCATCGGCCTGGACGCCTCGCGCGCCCGCCTGGCCGACCTCACCGGCGAAGCGCTGGACGCCATTGCCCCACTGGGTGCGCGTGGTGAATTGCTGCAAGAACTGGCCCGCTACGCCGCTGGCCGCCACCACTAGCGCCGGTTCAAGGCCGCCCTTGGTGCACATAGCGGCCATAAAAAAGGGCAGCTTGCGCTGCCCTTTCGCTAACATTGGAGCATCCGCTTAGGCGGTTGCGTCCTTCGGGTCGGCACCGTACTGATTCGAGCCCTTGTTACCTTCGGTAGCCAGCAAGACGATTGCCCAGATAGCGCCGATCAGCGGGATCAGCGCAATCAACAACCACCAGCCGCTCTTGCCGATATCGTGCATTCGGCGCACGCCTACGGCGATCGAGGGAACCAACACGGCAAGGCTATAAAGATTAGCCACGAACGGTAGCTTGATGGCCGAGAAAATGCCCACCAAAACGACCGAGATAATGATGTTGACCAGGGTGAACATCCAGTATTCCTGGCGACGTGCACGCCCTTCAAAGTCCGCGTAATGCTGTTTGACACACTTTAAGTACCAGTCGAAAAAGCCCATCGGACCACCCTCCTTAGTTTCAACAGTGAATACCGGCCAGGCTTTATTGCCTGGTCCGGGCGCATAACCTTAGTTTGTAGCCCCCAAAACCAGGCGCATGACATCGCAGCATGTTGCGCCACGAGCCGCAAATAAAGTCGGCGGAGTGTAACCGCGCACCCGAATCATAACCAGCCGGTAAATGGAAAACTCAACCGATCAAGCGCAAAGTAAAGGGATAACGATAGCGCTCGCCCTCATTGGCCTTGATCGCCGCCATGATGGTCAGCACCAGCCAGGCGATACCCACCACGATGCCTACCGGGATCGCCAGCAACAGCCCAAGCCCCAGGGTCAGGATCGACAGCAGCAATAAGCCGGCGCCGATGATGGCGAAGGTGATATTGAAGTTCAGCGCTTCCTTGGCCTGGTCGGCTACAAAAGGCATGGTTTCCTTCTTCACCAGCCAGATGATCAGCGGCCCGATAAAACAGCCCCAACCGAACCAGGCACCGGTAAGCAGACATCCTGCCAACGCCGACAAGTGGGCGAACAAGGCCCACTGGCGTTCTTCGGCACTGGGCGCGTCGGTGGGGGCTGGAGGGGTCTCGGACGACGACGGCGGAACGACGGATTCAGGCGGAGTGCTCATGCGCTTTTCCCCATCACTCGAAACACCGGCCATATGCCGGCGCCGTAGATGCTAGCAAGCTGGCGCCATGGAGGGCAGATGCCTTGTGCCATAGGCATCCAGGGCCCTACCGCGAGCGGGTCACCCGCTCGCGGTGGGCTTATCCGCCCGGGCTATTCGCCGGCTACCGTCATCCGTTCCAACAAGATCGAACCGGTGAGGATATGCGACCGTGGGTCCACGTCGGCGCCGACGGCAACGATACCGGCGAACATATCGCGCAAATTCGCCGCAATGGTGATTTCCTCAACGGGATAGGCAATCTGGCCATGTTCGACCCAGAAGCCGGAAGCCCCGCGCGAATAGTCGCCGGTGACCGTAGATACGCCCTGCCCCATCACTTCGGTCACCAGCAGCCCGGTACCCAATCGCTTAAGCATGTCGGCGAAATCACCCTCATTCGGGGTCACGATCAAGTTGTGGATACCGCCGGCATTGCCGGTCGATTGCAGGCCCAGCTTGCGCGCGGAGTAACTGCCCATCACATATCGCTGCAACACACCGCACTGGATCAAGGCGCTGGCCCGCGTGGTCACGCCTTCGGCATCAAACGCGCTGGAACCATGGCCGCGTGGCAGCAGGGGTTGCTCGGTAATGTCCAACCACGCCGGCATGATCTGCTTACCGGCGTGATCGAGCAGAAAGCTGGCACGGCGGTATAGCGAGCCGCCACTCACCGCACTGACCAAATGCCCGATCAGGCCGCGGGCGACCTCCGGAGCAAACAGCACCGGGCACTGCCGCGTGGACAAACCCCGCGCTTGCAACCGCGACAAAGTGCGCTCAGCAGCCTTGTCGCCCAGCGCACGCGCGCTGATGAAATCAGCGGCCGAACGCACGCTGTCGTACCAGTAATCGCGCTGCATGCCGTTGTCATCCTCGGCAATCAGCGCCAGCGACAACGAATGCCGGGTCGCGCGCTCACGCCCGACAAAGCCATGCGAGTTTGCATACACCGACAGGCCTTGGCCCATCTGCACGCCGGCACCATCGGAGTTGATAATGCCCGCATGAGCACGGCCGGCATCCTCGATCTCGATACCCAGGGCAATCGCCTGCGCCGTGTCGATCTGCCATGGGTGCCACAGATCCAGGTCCGGGAACACCGTAGCCATGCGATCGGCATCTGCCAGGCCAGCGGCGGGATCTTCTTCGGTGAAACGGGCAATCGCACAAGCCTGCTCCAGAGTGGCCTGGATCGAATCGGGGTTGAGGTCGGCCGTACTGGCCGAGCCCTTGCGCTGCCCGAAGTACACGGTCAGTCCAAAACCACGGTCGTGCGAGTGCTCGACCGTCTCCACCTCACCCAGCCGCACATTGACGTTCAAGCCGGTGTCGATACTGGCCGAAACCTCAGCCTGGCTGGCACCGGCCGCGCGCGCGCGGCGGATCACCTCCTCGGCCAACCCGGCCAAACGGTCGAGTTCTTGGTGGCTGCGGTCTTGGGTGCTGGCTAGATCGCTCACGTGAGGCGGCTTCCTGATCAAGAGGGGGCTGAAAAATGCGGGTTAAAAAGTACGAACTGAAGAGTACGGTAGAATGTGCGGTCCGAGCCGCCACGGCCCCCAAGATGGGGGCAACATGGCCGATTGCAAAGCACGCACCGTGCCGAGGTCAACATGCAGCCGATCGCTGGCATCTACCGTCATTACAAAGGCCAGCGCTATCGCGTGCTGGGCACCGCCCGACACAGTGAAACGCTGGAGCCGCACGTGGTCTATCAAGCGCTGTACGGCGACATGGGCTTGTGGGTACGCCCGGCAGCGATGTTTTGCGAGACGGTCACGCTCAATGGCGAGCCGATCCCGCGTTTTGCACTCGAGCACGCGGACTGAAGCGCTGGATCTTGTTCGGCCGATCTAATTTTTGGACACCCCTGTGAATCGTACCTACACCGAAGACAATGACCACGATTACGGCCCCAGCCGTACCCAGCAGCGACGCGATGCACTCGCGGTGCTCGCGCTGGCGACGCAACTGGTCGAACTACCCGCCAGCAAGCTGGCCAGGCTGGAATTACCCGATGACGTGCGCCGCGAAATCGACCAGACACGGCGCATCACCGCGCATATCGCACACAAGCGGCAGCTGGCGTTTTTAGCCAAGGTCATGCGCCGGCACGAAGACAGCGTCTTCGACGGCGTGCGTGCCGCCCTGGGCGAGAATCGCGAGCGCCAGCGCCAGGAAACCGCGGCAATGCATCGCCTTGAAGCGATGCGCGATCGTTTGATTGCCGATGATGACGATGTCGCGCTGGGCGAACTCATCGCCAAACACCCGGGCGTGGATCGCCAACACCTGCGCTCATTGATTCGTCAGGCGCGCAGCGAGCGGGATGCAAGCAAGCCACCGCGTGCGTACCGAGAGATCTTTCAGCTGCTGAAAGACCTGTCCAGCCAAGACAGCGAGCCTGAAGACGCCGCTTGAATCCGCATGC
>NZ_JAPDPE010000202.1 GCF_026283955.1 Dyella silvatica
CGCGCGGGGCCATGCGGCATGCATCAATGACTGTCGTTGCTTGGCGTAGCCTCGGTCTCTTCCGGCGGCCGCGCCTTACCCCACTCGACCACCTTGTACATCACCGGCTTGACCGGCTCCTGGCTACCTTGATTGTGGTACTTGCCATTGGCATCGACCATATAGGTTTGCGGCGGGCCGATCTTCGGCGTCACCACCACCATGTAGACCTGACCATTGCGGGCATATTCCTGCACCGTCTCGTCGCCCTGCTTGCGCACGCGCACTTCCGGCGGCGGCTCGCCCTTGGCGTCACGCGGTTGCCTCGCGTCATGCATGGCGGGCAAGTTCGAGGAGAGCTTGCTGGCGGGGGCGGCGACCGGCTTGACGCCGGGATCATTCATGCCCGGCGGCGGCGGCGCGGGGGCGTAGACCGGCGCGGTGGACTGCGCAAACGCTGGCGCAGCAGCGGCGCCAAGCACAAGCAAACCAAGGGGGACAAGCAGGGCGAAGGATTTCATGAGGACGATCTCCACGGGGGCTTTGAGCATAGCAGCGCCCCGGTATGGCGCTGGTCATTGAGGCGTCATGCCGCAGAAACACAGCATACCCCTCCGACTGTAGATACTTTTTGAACCAGCCGGCCGCCTCACCCATGCGACAATCCCGGCATGGCCAAACTCATCCTGATCGACGGCTCCTCCTACCTCTATCGCGCCTTCCACGCACTGCCCCCGTTGAGCAATGCGCAAGGCGAGCCGACCGGCGCCCTCTTCGGCGTGGTCAATATGCTGCGCTCGACGCTGAAGGCCAAGCCGGATTACCTGGCCTTTGTCAGCGACGCCGCCGGACCGACCTTTCGCAACCAGCTCTACGACCAGTACAAGGCCAACCGACCGCCCATGCCGGACGATCTGCGCGCACAGGTCGAGCCGATGCTGGCGATCGTCGGCGCACTGGGTTTTCCGATCCTGCGCGTGCCCGGTGTCGAGGCCGACGATGTCATCGGCACCCTGGCGACCCAGGCCCATGCGCAAGGCATCGAGGTGCTGATTTCCACCGGCGACAAGGATCTGGCCCAGTTGGTGCGGCCTGGTATCGAGCTGATCAACACCATGACCAACACCACCACCGATAGCGCTGGGGTGATGGAAAAATTCGGCGTCAGACCCGAGCAGATCGTCGACTTTCTCTCGCTGACCGGCGACACCGTCGACAACGTGCCCGGCGTCACCAAGTGCGGCCCGAAAACCGCCGCCAAATGGCTGGCCGAGTACGGCACGCTGGATGGGGTGATGGCCCATGCCGACAAGATCGGCGGCAAGATTGGCGAGTACCTGCGTGAGGCATTGCCCAAGCTGCCGCTGTCGCGCGAGCTGGTCACCATCAAGCTCGATGTGCCACTGGAGCCAGCGGTCACCGAGCTGACCCAACGCGAACGTCACCTGGAGCAACTGCGTGAGCTGTTCACGCGTTATGAATTCAAGGCCGCGCTGAAGGAACTCGATGCCGAAGTTCCCACGGCGCCGCCCCCCGCCTCGGATGCAGCGGTGGCTGCCGCTGGCGGAACACCGACCGACACTACGCAAGTCCCCGGCGCACCCTCGCCACAGCACAACGAGGCGCTGGCGGCCCCCGGCGAGTACGAGCTGGTGACCACCCAGGCGCAGTTGGACCACTGGCTGCAACAACTGCAAAACGCCGCACTGATCGCCTTCGATACCGAAACCACCGGCATCGATGCGATGCAGGCCGACATCGTCGGTTTAAGCCTCGCGGTGGACATCGGCAAAGCCTGTTATATCCCGCTGGCCCACGATTACCCCGGCGCACCGGCGCAGCTGGCCCGCGATCATGTGCTCGCCGCGCTCAAGCCGATCTTCGAGGACGCCGGCCGGCCCAAGCTCGGCCAACACGCCAAGTACGACATCAACATCTTGTCGCACTACGGCATCACCGTGCAGGGCTTGCAGCACGACTCCATGCTCGAATCCTATGTGTGGAACGCCACGGCAACGCGGCATGACATGGATTCGCTGGCCAAGAAATACCTGGGCTACGAAACCATCAAATACGAGCAGGTCGCCGGCAAGGGCGCCAAGCAGATCTCGTTCTCACAGGTAGACCTGGACACCGCCTGCCGCTACGCCGCCGAAGACGCCGATATCACCTTGCGCCTGCATCATGCGTTGTGGCCATTGCTACAAAGCGTGCCGGCGCTGCGCAAAGTCTATGAAGAGATCGAGATCCCGGTGGTGCCGGTGCTGGCTGGCATGGAGCAGCAAGGCGTGCTGATCGACGTCAGCGTACTGCGCCTGCAAAGCCAACAGCTGGGCAAGCGCATGCTGGAACTGCAACAGCAGGCTTGGCGCGTGGCCGGGCGTGAATTCAATCTCGATTCGCCCAAGCAATTGCAGGCGATCCTGTTCGATGAGCTCGGCCTGACGGTGAAAGTAAAAACCCCCACCGGCCAGCCTTCGACCAATGAAGAAGCGCTGGAGGCGATTGCCGATACGCACGAACTGCCGCGCGTCATTCTCGACTATCGCGGCATGGCCAAGCTGCGTTCGACCTATACCGACAAGCTGCCGAGCATGGTCAATTCGCGCACCGGCCGCGTGCACACCAGCTATCACCAGGGTGCGGTGGCTACTGGGCGCATCTCTTCATCAGACCCGAACCTGCAAAACATTCCGGTGCGCACCGAAGAAGGCCGGCGCATTCGCCAGGCCTTCATCGCCCCCGAAGGCTGGCTGGTGATGGCCGCCGACTATTCGCAGATCGAACTACGCATCATGGCCCACCTCTCCGGTGACGAAGGCCTGTTGCGCGCCTTCCACGAAGGCGGCGACGTGCATCGCGCCACCGCGGCAGAAGTATTCGGCTTGCCGCCCGACCAGGTCAGCACCAACCAGCGCCGCGCCGCCAAGGCGATCAATTTCGGCCTGATGTACGGCATGAGCGCATTTGGCCTGGCCAAGCAGCTCGGCGTCGACCGCGGTGAGGCCAGCGACTACATGGCGCGTTATTTCACCCGCTATCCCGGCGTGCATGCGTTTATGGAGGCAACCCGCGAGCAGGCGCATCGTGACGGTTATGTGGAGACCATTTTCGGGCGTCGGCTGTATTTAGAAAATCTAAATTCGCGCAACCAGGCCCATCGCGCAGGTGCCGAGCGCGCGGCGGTCAACGCGCCAATGCAAGGCAGCGCGGCCGACATCATCAAACGCGCCATGATTGCGGTCGGCGCCTGGCTGAAAGGCCGCGATGACGTGCACATGCTGATGCAAGTACACGATGAACTGGTGTTTGAGGTACGCAAGGACGCCATCGATATCGTCCGCAGCGCCGTTATCGAGCGCATGTCGGGCGCGGCGACCCTGGCCGTGCCGCTGTTGGTCGAAGCGGGCGTAGGCGCGAACTGGGACGAGGCACACTGAGGCATCAAGGCTGGACTGAGCTGCGGCGTTCTGCCGCATAACGGCGATGACACGCCGATCGGCGTGTCACTTGTCTAGATGATCTTGGTCGAAAGCTGCTGAAGTCGCCCTCGTATGATCTTCAGCTGGCCATCTAAACAGATCGCCGCATAGGCCATACGTCATGGTTTTTGCGTTTGATTTTGTTTGTTTTTTGTCAACTGAATCATCAATAAACTTTTTTGCTGCTTTGTGTGCAACTTTTCCAGCATCGCGCGTTCTTATTTCCCGGATGCACGCAACGGCGTCCACCGGCTCACTCATCTCCCTGGTTGAGCCATTCGGCACGCGAACCTCACCCCTGGGCTTCGCGGCCACCCTAGCCCCGAGGGTTCCCCCTAACCCTCGGGGCTTTTTTATGTCTGGAAAATCGTCGCCGCCCGCTACAATGCAGGCGATGGATGTCTCGTATCTGATCGATCAACTCAACGACGCGCAACGCGAAGCGGTTTGTGCCCCTGCCGGCCACTATCTGGTGCTGGCTGGCGCCGGCTCCGGCAAAACTCGTGTACTGACCCACCGCATTGGCTGGCTGA
>NZ_JAPDPE010000203.1 GCF_026283955.1 Dyella silvatica
GCGCCCAAGGCATGCGCGATCCCGAAGCGTTCAAGCAAATGGATCTGTTCCAGGTGATTCGCCAGGGCAAGGCCGGCATGGTTGCCGCCAGCCTGGTCTTGTCGACCTTTCAGAAGCGTCTGGCCGATCAATATGGCATCGAGCCTGGCGCCGAAATGAAGGCTGCGATGGTCGGCGCCGAACAGCGCCATGTGCCGGTCTGGCTGATCGATCGCGAAGTAGGCACCACCTTGCGCCGTGCCTGGCATAGCGTCGGCTTTTGGCAACGCTTCGGCTTGATGGGCGGCTTGATGGCCAGCGTGTTCGAGCGCGAAGCCGTCGATGAGAAAGAGATCGAAAAGCTCAAGCAAGGCGACATGCTGGAAAGCGCCTTTAGCGAATTCGCCAGCGAATCGGCGCCGCTTTACCGTAGCCTGATTGCCGAGCGCGATGCCTTTATGGCGGC
The DNA here is from genome assembly GCF_026283955.1 of Dyella silvatica. Lineage (GTDB taxonomy): Bacteria > Pseudomonadota > Gammaproteobacteria > Xanthomonadales > Rhodanobacteraceae > Dyella_C > Dyella_C silvatica. The sequence goes on from NZ_JAPDPE010000203.1 coordinate 446, forward strand.
TCGTTTGCGCGAACAGGCCGCGCGTGCCGATACCGGTGACAACCTGCGCAAGGTGCTGGTGGTCATCGGTGCCGGCCATTTGAAAGGGCTGAGCGCATTGCTGCGCAGCCAGCAAGAGAACCCAGCCAGCACCGTCGCGGAACTCGCGCAACTGCCGCCGAAAGCGCGTTGGCCCAAGTGGCTGGCCGTTGGCCTGGTGTTGCTGGTGTTCGCGGCGATCGGCTTTGCCTTTCATCGCAACACCGCGCTGGGCGCGCAGGCGCTGCGTGACTGGGTATTGTTTACCGGTGGCTTTGCCGCGCTCGGGGCGATTATCGCCGGCGGTCACCCATTAAGCGTGCTGGCGGCCTTTATCGCTGCGCCGATCAAGCCTTTTCGCCCCGGCATCCCCTCAGGCGGCATCAGTGCCATGGTCGAAGCATGGGTCCGCCGCCCACGGGTTGCCGACTTCGAAACCCTGCGCGATGACATTGTCCACTGGAGCGGCTGGTGGAAAAACCGCGTCGCGCGCACCTTGCTCAATTTCTTCCTGGTTTGCCTGGGCACCATCGTCGGTGAGTACAGCGCAGGCATCCATATCTTCAAGAATCTTTTCTAGGGCATGCTTTGCCGGGGCCTGAGTGCGCAGCACGCTGCGCACTCAGAGGATCATGGCTTGGCCAGCCCCTGATGAAGCACATCGAGCAATTGCTCGTCCTGATCCAGGCTGTGCTCCCAATACATGACACCGCCCAAGCGATTAGCCTTGATGTAAGCGGTCTTGGCGCGCAGCGATTGCGGGTCGTCGTAGCTGATAAAGGTTTGCGTTTTCGCATTCCATAGGTAGGGCGCCTGCGCCTGATCGTCCCAGTGACGGACATAGCCGTTTTTGCCGCTGCCGTTGTCAGCGCCGGTGTAGGTAAGGTAGTCCGCCTTTAATTCACGCCACGAAGGCGCACCGACGAAGTGCGTGTACTTCTGCTGCAAGCCATCGTGCTGCGGATCCACGCCACCGAAAGCGCGACCATAGAAAGCCACGCCAAGCACGAGCTTGCTAGCCGGCACCCCAGCCGCGAGGAATTGTTGTACCGCCTTATCGGCGGCCCGATCGTTGGCGGGGGCCAGGGCCGAGAGATGCAGGCCAGCGTGATGCCCGGTGCTGGGAGTCAAGCCATTATGAAAGTCGTAGGTCATCAGATTGATCCAGTCGAGTGACTGCGCTGCGCGCTTCAACTCGATACCGGCGACAAACTCGCCATCTGCCGCCGCGATGGTCAGCAGGTAGTGCTTTCCGCCATGGGCAGCACCAAGCTGATCGAGGCGTTTGCGCACAGCCTCCAGCAGTAAGCTGAAATGACCACGATCCTCAGCATGATGGCTGATGCCCGGGCCCGCCAGGGTGGGATATTCCCAATCGATATCGAGGCCGTCCAGATGGTGCTGTTCAAGCAGATGCACGGCGCTGTCGGCAAAGCGGCTGCGCGAGGCGCTGTCCCATGCGGCCTCCGAGAAGTGATCGGCGCCCCAGCCGCCGACCGAAGCCAAAATCTGCAAGCGCGGATTGAGCTTGCGCAAAGCCAACAGATCGGTCAGCGACTGCGCCGCGGTCGGGCTGCTCAACACGACTTCACCGGCCGGGCTCAAGGTGGCGAAGGCAAAATTGATCGCATCGAGCTTGCCCGCGCTGATCGCCGGCAACGGTTGGGCATTGCCTACATAGCCGACGATACGATAGTCATGACTGCCGGTTTGCGTAGCCTGCGTCGCCCCGGCGACCAGCGTCAAACACAGGCCAAACAACCAGGCAACCGCCATCCACCCATGGCAACGCCCCCTCCCGCCGTGCAATTTCAAACTGCCTCGCATTGCATACCTCGTTGTCGTAGCTGATGAAAGTTCCGAAAAGCAGTGACCTGCCTGGATCGCAAGATAAGCAATATTGTCCCTCCTTCAACGCAACCACTATACTTCGGCGACTTTTCACCATGTACCCGCCGGAATCGTGGGAATGATCTCGATGACTCGACTGCAATTGTTTGGCCTGTCTGTGGCCGCCGCTCTTCTCGCCACTGCCAGCGTGCATGCCGAGGGTGATAAGGCTATCGGACGCAAATTGATCTATACCTGCAATGGCTGCCACGGCGTAGTCGGTTACGAGAACGCTTATCCGCGTTACCCCGTACCGCGTCTTGCCGGTCAAAATGAGCAGTACATCATTAACGCACTGCATGGCTACAAGAGCGGCGAGCGTACTCATCCGACCATGGTGGCGCAGGCGCAAAGCCTGTCCGACACGGACACGAGCAATATTGCTGCCTATCTCTCCAGCCTGGCACCGGCAACACCGGCATTGTCCGATGCGGATAAAGCCAAGCTTGCCAGCGACCTCAAGGAGGTCTCTGAAAAGTCTGCCGGCGGCAAAAAGGCTACCGCCTGCTTCGCCTGCCACGGCGCTGACGGCAATGCCATCGATCCGCAGTACCCGCGCCTGGCAGGTCAATACAATATGTATCTGCAGCAAGCACTGCATGAGTACAAGACCGGCAAGCGCAGCAATCCGATCATGAAGGGCTTTGTCGCCCAGCTGTCCGATCAGGATATCGAAGATATCGCAGCGTATTACTCGACCCTGCCGGCCAAGCTCGATACGCCCAACAAGCTCAGTACCTTGAATGGACATATCCAGGGCGATTGAAATCCATCGCCTGCAAATGCACAAAGGCCCGCCTAGGCGGGCCTTTGTCTGTACGACGACTTGATCTTCAAGCCAGCGCCGATTTGCCTTCGGGCTTGCTGTAGTAAGGATTGCTGCCACCGGCATGGTCGGTGGCATCGCGCACCTCGGTAATTTCCGGCACGCGTTCGCGCAAGGTTTTTTCCACGCCATTCTTCAGCGTGACATCGACCATGCCGCAACCATGGCAGCCACCGCCAAACTGCAAGACCACCACGCCCTCGGCACTCACCTCGAGCAAAGTGATGCGGCCACCATGGGCGGCGATCTTCGGATTCACTTCGGCTTCGAGCACATAGCGCACGCGCTCGACCAAACCAGCCTCCATGCCGGGTATCTCACCCTTGATTCGCGGCGCGCGGATATTGAGCTGGCCACCGGTGCTGTTCGGCTCGTAATCGATACTGGCGCCATCAAGCCATGAGGCGCTGTCGCCATCGATATGAAAGTTGAAACCGGTGCACTCGATGGTCCATTCGCGCCCTGTCAGCTCATCTGACTCGCAAAATTCCAGCTCGCAGTTAGCCGCCGGGGTACCCGGCGCGGTAACCCGCAGGCGAATACCCTGCCCCTCGATGCTTTGTTGCGAAAGCAGGCGCAAAAAGTGTTGCTGCGCGCGCTCGGTAATGTCGATCATGTGAGCTCCAAATCAAGCCGCCAAGCACTCGAGCATGAGTGCCGGCGAAACAGCACCATTTTAGTCCGGTTTCGCCGACAATGC
>NZ_JAPDPE010000204.1 GCF_026283955.1 Dyella silvatica
GCATTTTTTCACGCGCTCAAATCTCAACCCAATGATTTAGCTCGCAGCATTTACATAAGCAAGCATGCGTCGCAGCTATCGGTTCCAGACCAGTACATTGCCATGCAGTTACTTGCCGGCGCGGAAAACGAACTGGGCCTGTACAACGAAGCCCTTCGCGATTTTCCGCTGGCCCCACACGTGTCGGAAAATGCCGTGTTGCCGCTTGGCACCGAATGGCACACGGCCGACGCCGTGGATGTCATCACCCGGCTGGCCGCCAAACATCGCATCGTGCTGATCAACGAAGCTCACCATGATGCGCATACGCGCCTGCTGACCCTCGCCCTGCTACCGCGCTTACGCGCGCTCGGCTTCACCCATTTCGCGGCCGAGGCACTCAGCGAAGGAGACCCTGGGCTGATGCAACGCGGCTACCCTATCGCCAACAGCGGCACTGAATACCTGCACGAACCGCTGTATGGCGAAATCATCCGTACCGCCATCCGTCTGGGCTTTGTCATCGTGCCCTACGACTCCAACGCCGACTCGGTACCGGAGCGAGAGGCCGAACAAGCGGATCATCTCTATCAAAAAATCTTCGCCAAAGATCCCAACGCCCGGGTCTTTGTCCACACCGGCTATGCCCATGTCGATAAAGCCAAGGGGCGTTTAGGCGACGCTATGCCCATGGCCATGCATTTGCAGCAAGCGAGTGGTTTCGAGCCGCTGTCCATTGATCAAACCAATTTTCGCGACGTCGATTCAGAAAATGAAGCGGATGCCTATCACCGGCTGATCGCAGCCTTTCATCCGCAGCTTCCGTCCGTTTTGCTCAACAACGGTGACCAGCATGCGTGGAGTATTGATCCGGACAGGTTTGATGTCAGTGTCATCCTGCCCCTTGAGGTCAACCGCGCCGACAGTTCGGATATCTACAAAGCCCCGTGGATGTCCTTTGGCCTGGAGGGCATTGCCGTAAAACAAGTCCCGCATGCAGAGCCGCGCCCCCACTGGCTTAGCTTGAATGGACAACGCCACCCACTACCGATCGATACGGCTCTTTGCGCCAAAACAACCCCATGTGTGATTGAAGCTCACTATGCAGCCGAACCGGATGAGGCCACCGCGGCTGACCGCTATCTGTTCGTGCAGGGCGGCGCCAGAAACACGCTTTACCTTTTCCCAGGGCAATACCGTCTACGCGCCTGGGGCGTGAACGGCCAGACCCTGGGGGAGAAATCCGTCGAGCTTTGAAGAGCCGGTGCCCTGCTTGGGCACCGATGCACTCAGCCCAGCCGGCTGGCGAGATCCTTGCCGATTTTCTCTGGCGTATCGGTGGGTGCGTAGCGCTTGACCACCTGCCCCTCGGCGTCGACCAGAAACTTGGTGAAGTTCCACTTGATGGCTTCGCTACCGAGGATGCCCTTGCCCTCTTTCTTCAGCCATTGATAAAGCGGGTGGGCATGCTCGCCGTTGACCTCGATCTTGGCGAACAGGGGAAAACTGACGTCATAGCTGGTTGAGCAGAAATTCTTGATCTCGGCCTCGTCGCCTGGCTCTTGATGACCGAACTGGTCGCAAGGAAAACCGAGTATCGCCAGCCCCTGCCCGCCACGCTCGCGCCACAGCGCCTCTAGCCCGGTGTATTGCGGGGTAAATCCGCACTTGGATGCCACATTGACGATAAGCAGGGTCTTGCCCCGCCATTCGTCGAGGGAGCGTTCGTTACCTTCGATATCGCGCACGCTGAAATCGTAGACCGTAGTCATGGCTCAAAGCCCCGCTGTGGATGATCGGCGAAGTTTAGCGCCGTACTGACATAGAATGGGCGCTCCGAGCATGAGCCCAAGGCCCGTCGTGATCCGTTTCGTCGATGTCCACAAGTCCTACCGCGTCGATGGCAAGGATATTCCCGCGCTGCATCCCTTCAGCCTCGACATCACCGACGGCGAGGTGTTCGGCATCATCGGCCATTCCGGTGCCGGTAAATCGACGCTTATACGGCTTATCAACCTGCTGGAACGGCCCAGTGGCGGGCGCATTCTTCTTGGCGACACCGAGCTGACCGCACTCCCCGAAGCCGAGTTGCGCGAACAGCGCCGCCACATCGGCATGATTTTTCAGCATTTCAACTTGCTATCTTCACAAACCGTGGCCGACAACGTCGCCTTTCCGCTGCGCCTGGCCGGGCAACGCGACACGACGGCCATCCGTGGCCGCGTCGACGAATTGCTGGCGCGGGTGGGCCTGACCGAGCATGCCGATAAATACCCATCGCAACTTTCCGGCGGCCAGAAGCAACGCGTCGGCATTGCCCGCGCCCTGGCCAACCGGCCATCGATTCTGCTGTGCGATGAAGCGACCAGCGCCCTCGACCCGCAAACCACCGCCTCGGTGCTGGAGCTACTTGCTGAAATCAACCGCGAACTAAAACTGACCATCGTGTTGATCACCCACGAAATGGACGTTGTGCGCCGAGTCTGCGACCGCGTCGCGGTACTGGATGCCGGCCGCATCGTCGAACACGGCGCCGTCGCCGATGTCTTCCTACACCCGCAGCACCCCACTACCCGGCGCTTCGTCAATGAAGCACTGCCCGAAGAAGTGGCCGGCGAACAATCGCTGTATCAACACGTGCCAGGCCGGATTCTGCGCTTATCGTTCCGCGGCGAGGCGACCTGGTCACCGACACTCGGCCGAGTCACCCGCGAAACAGGGGTGGATTTCAACATACTCGCTGGCCGCGTCGACCGTATCAAAGACCTGCCCTACGGCCAACTCACCCTGGCCATGCACGGCAGCGGCGTCGATGCCGCCCTGGTCGCCCTGCGCGCAGCAGGTATCGAAGTAGAGGAACTGGCCCGATGAGCATCGTCTCCCTGCACACCGCGGCATCCGCCGCCACACTGCTGCCCTTGTTTCCGGACATCGAAGACTGGAGCGAACTGGCCCAGGCCTGCCTCGACACCTTGTTGATGCTCGGCGGATCGCTGGTACTCACCGTACTTTTCGGTTTGCCGCTGGGTGTCTTGCTTTACCTCACCGGCAAGGGCCAGTTGCGCGCCATGCCCAAGCTTTATGGCGTACTTTCCCTCGCGGTGAATATTCTGCGCTCACCGCCCTTCATCATTTTGATGATTGTGCTGCTGCCGCTGACCTCCCTGCTGGTCGGTACCAAGCTGGGGATTCGCGGGGCGATTCCTCCGCTGGTCATCGGTGCGGTGCCTTTTTTTGCACGACTGGTGGAAACCGCATTCCGCGAAGTGGAGCACGGTGTTATCGAAGCCAGTCAGGCGATGGGCGCCACCACCTGGCAAATCGTTCGCCACGTTTTGCTGCCCGAGGCGCGGGTCGGCATCTGGGCCAGCGTTACGGTGACCGCGATCGCGCTGGTCGGCTATACCGCCATGGGCGGGGCTATCGGCGCGGGCGGCCTGGGTGACCTCGCTTATCGTTATGGTTATCTCAGCAATAAGCCTGACTACATGATTGTCACGGTGTTGCTGTTGATTGTGTTGGTGCAGATTCTGCAGGTGATTGGGGATCGGATCGTGGCGTATTACGGGCGTCGTTGATCGGGGTTGATGGGGGCTTTTCTCGCTATCGCTCTTGCTGGTCTTTCGCTTTGGGTTATGGGTGATGGTGTGGCGAGATTGTCGCCTGCGGCGGGGTTTCGAACTCCTGCCGGAGCCCGAGTCACTTTTCTTTGCATGGCCAAAGAAAAGTAACCCAAAGAAAGGCCATCCCCGCTTGTCGCCCTTCGGGTGCGTGAGGGCTGGCCGGGCTTTTCGACAGGGCTCCTGCCCTGGCGAAAAGGCATGGGCGTCCCTGCCCATGCCCCTGCGGGCCTTCTCGTCCAGCCCTCACCGACGCACAGGGGCCCCGAAGGTCAA
>NZ_JAPDPE010000205.1 GCF_026283955.1 Dyella silvatica
CATGCATGCCAATACGGTGGGCGTACCGATCGCCTGGGAGCAGATCGAACCGAAGGAAGGACAGTTCGATTTCAGCTTCCTCGATACGCTGCTTACGCAGGCGCGCGAACATCATGTGCGCCTGGTGCTGGTGTGGTTCGCCACGTGGAAGAACAACGGGCCCAGCTATGCGCCGTCCTGGGTGAAACTGGACAACCAGCGCTTTCCGCGCCTGCTATCGCGCTCGGGCAAGCTGCTCAATTCGCTTTCGCCACATGCCGACGCCACCATGGCGGCGGACCGCAGGGCATTCGTGCAACTGATGACGCATCTGCGCGCCGCCGATGGTGACAAGCACACCGTGATCATGCTGCAGGTGGAGAACGAGGCGGGCACCTATAACACCGACCGCGACCATTCGCCGATGGCTGACAGGCTGTTTGCAGGTGCCGTTCCCGATGCCTTGCTGCATGCTGTGAGCAAGCCGGCCGGCAACTGGAGCCAGGTGTTCGGCAAGGACGCGGCGGAGTTCTTTCACGCCTGGTCGATCGCGCGCTTTGTCGATCGGGTCGCCGCGGCGGGCAAGGCCGTGTACAACCTGCCGATGTACACCAATGCCGCGCTGCGCGATCCGTTCCACCCCGGGGAGCCCGGCAGCTACGAGACGGGCGGTCCTACCGACAACGTATTGGATATCTGGAAGGCCGGCGCGCCATCGCTGGATCTGTTGGCGCCCGACATCTACCTGCCTGAGTATGCACGCTACATCACCGTGCTCGACCGCTACGCACGCAAGGACAATCCGCTGTTCGTGGCCGAAACCGGCAATGCTCACGGCTATGCGCGCTACCTCTATGCAACGCTCGGTCATGGCGGCATGGGTTTCTCGCCGTTCGGCATGGATTTCACCAAGTACAGCAACTACCCGCTAGGCGCGCGCCAGCTCGATGACGATGCCGTGGACGCGTTTGGCGTCAACTACCGCACGCTGGCGCCCATGGGCAGCGAGATCGCCGCGGCCGAATTGGCCGGCAAGTTGTGGGGCGCCGCGGAACCCTTGGACACGCACGAGCAGACGCTCGATCTCGGTGACTGGAAAGTTCAGCTCGGTTACGGGCAGCTGCAGTTCGGCATGGACCCTCCCAAGGGCAATGCCGACACCGACGGTGGCGCCATCGTCGCGCAGCTCGGCGAGAACGAATACCTCGTCACCGGGCATAACGTGCGGGTGAGCTTTCTACCAGGGCGCCGAGGCAAGGATGGACGCTTTCTGCTCGACCGCGTCGAAGAAGGCCATTACGAGAATGGCCAGTGGATTTTTCAAAGGCTGTGGAACGGCGACCAGACCGACTACGGCCTGAATTTCACCAGCGTGCCGCAGGTGCTGCGGGTCAGGCTGGCTAGCTACTGAGGATGTTCATGCGTAAGACGATGCTTGTCCTGGCGCTGTACGCGCTGGGGATGTCCACCGCTGCGACTTGTGGCGATGTCGTGCCCGCCGCTGACACTGCCGCCGTGGAGCAGCGCGTCGAGAGCTTGCTCGGCAAGCTTTCCGTCGAACAGAAAGTTGCCTTGCTTGGCGGCGTCGACAACTTCTATACGCGTGACATGCCGGTCATCGGCCTGCCGCGTCTGGCTATGTCCGATGGACCGATAGGCGTGCGAGCACCTGGACCTTCTACCGCCTACGCGGCGGGCATTGGTCTGGCGGCGAGCTGGGATCCGGCGCTGGCCGAGCGCGTGGGCACCGCGATGGGCCGCGATGCGCGAGCCCGCGGCGTGCAGTTTCTGCTGGGCCCGGGCGTCAACATGTACCGCGCGCCGCAGAACGGCCGCAACATGGAGTACTACGGCGAAGATCCGCTGCTCGCCGGCAAGATGGCCGCGGGCCTGATCCGCGGCGTGCAAGGGCAGGGCGTGGTCGCCACCGTCAAGCACTTTGCCGCCAACAACTCCGAGTACGACCGTCGGCATCTCGACAGCCTGATCGACGAGCGCACGCTGCGCGAGATATACCTGCCAGCCTTCGAGATGGCGGTGAAGGAAGGTCAGGTCGGTGCGGTGATGAGCAGCTACAACCTGATCAATGGCGACTATCTGGCGGAGAACCGCCGCATCGCCCATGACATTCTCAAACAGGAATGGGGCTTCAATGGCCTGTACATGTCCGACTGGGAAGCCGCGCACGACGGCGTGAAGGCGTTCAAGGCCGGACTTGATCTCGAGATGCCGGCGCCAGACGCGATGCGGCCGACACTGATCGAAGATGGCCTGCGCGATGGCTCCCTGTCCCGCGTGGATCTCGACGACAAGACGCGTCGCCTGCTGCGCACCGCCGTGCGCTTCGGCTTGATTGATCGTCCATCGCGCGACTATGCCATTCCCTTGATGGATCCCGCCCCGGCGCATGCGGCACTCGATGCCGCACGCGAATCGCTGGTGCTGCTGAAGAACGCGTCGCAGGCCTTGCCGCTGGATGCCTCGCACATGACATCGGTCGCGGTGATCGGACCCATGGCGTATCCAGGCGCGGCCAGTGCTGGCGGAAGCTCGCACATCGATGCGTTTCGCACGCAAAGCATTCTCTCGGGCATTAGTGACCGCGTAGGCGACAAGGTGAACGTGCTCTATAGCCGTGGCCTGCCCAGTACGGCGGACGTGTTCGCGAAGGAAGTATTCGTGACGATGGATGGCAAGGCCGGCCTGCTTCGCGAAACCTTCGGCAACGCGGACTTCGCCGGCCAACCGATCGAGCGCACGGTCAACACCAAGGTGGACCAGTGGAAGCCCGAGCTGTGGACGACGCCGGCGGCAGAGCGCCAGAGCATTCGTTGGTCCGGCCGCTTCGTGCCCGATCGCAGTGGCAAGTTTCTGTTCCTAGCGGCTGCGGCAAGCAAGGACAGCTACACGCTGTACGTCGACGGCAAGCCGGTGATCCAGCAACCGGTATTCGAAGGCCAGGCGCCGCACTACGTCGTGTTGCCGATGACGGTGGGCAAGGCCGTGGACATCCGCCTCGACTATCGCCCTGACGTGAGCTACAGCCGCATGAGCCTGGGCGCTATCGCCGTGGATGCGATGATTCCCGAGGAGACCCGCAAGATGGCTGCCATGGCCGATGCTGCCGTGGTTGCGGTGGGTTTCGATGGCACCTCTGAAAGCGAGGCCTTTGACCGCAGCTTCCCATTGCCCTGGGGGCAAGAGGCGCTGATCGAGGCCGTGGCCGCCCTCAACAAGCACACCGTAGTCACCGTAACCTCCGGGGGCGGCTATGCCACCGACGGTTGGCTCGAGCACGTGCCGGCGCTGCTGCAGAACTGGTACCCGGGCCAGGAGGGCGGGCAGGCGATTGCCGAAGTGCTGTTCGGCGATCGCTCGCCGGAAGGTAAGCTGCCGATCAGCTTCGAGCGCCATTGGCAAGACAACCCGACTCACGATTTCTACGACGCGCATCCTGCCGCCGACGGCCATCCCACGGTGCGCTACGGCGAAGGCGTGTTCCTCGGCTATCGCTGGTACACCAGCCATCCGCGCGAAGCACAGCCGTTGTTCGCGTTCGGTCATGGCTTGTCGTACACAAGCTTCGGTTTCAGCAAGCTCGTGCTTTCCGGCGCGGCGGCCAATGGCGAAGTTACGGTGTCGTTCGACGTGCGCAACACCGGCTCGCGCGAAGGCGCCGAAGTGGCGCAGGTGTACGTCGGCGACCCGTCGGCACGCGTGGCGCGACCGGCGAAAGAGCTCAAAGCGTTCCGCAAGCTGCGACTGGCACCCGGGCAGACAGCGCATGTCAGTCTGAC
>NZ_JAPDPE010000206.1 GCF_026283955.1 Dyella silvatica
GAGGCGCGACATGCGCACCTCGGTATAACGCATGGCGGCGGGATTGTCGCCGTCCACCGAACCGAAGTTACCTTGACCGTCAACCAGCATGTAGCGCAACGAGAACGGCTGCGCCATGCGCACGATGGCGTCGTAAACCGACGCATCGCCATGCGGATGGTATTTACCGATGACGTCACCGACCACGCGGGCGGATTTTTTATAGGGCTTGTTCCAGACATTGCCCAATTCATTCATCGCGAACAAAACACGGCGATGCACGGGCTTCAGACCATCACGTACATCCGGAAGAGCTCGTCCCACGATCACGCTCATGGCGTAATCGAGATAGCTTTGACGCATTTCGTCTTCGATGTTGACGCGAATGATTTCTTTGGCGAGTTCTGCCATCAATCAGGTTCCCTGGTAACGAAAAAAGGCCGCACCACATGCACTTAACGCGCTCGTAATGAGGGCCTGACGCAAGCAGAGAATGATAGCACAGACGCTTACAAAACACCGGCCATAGACTTTTTCAAATCAATGACTTACGACGTCGTCTTCGTCCGTTTGAAAAGCAGTAAGCGAGCGCTGCCAAAATTGACCCCGGCAGCCATTACCGAACCGGCAGCCACGGCAATCGCAGGCCAGCGCTGCGACCAGGGCAGCAGGTATAAAAAGACCACATAAACCGCGTAGTTGATCGCGGCGCCACCGGCCATCAGCAACATCCAGTGCAGCCATTCGGACCACAGCGAGCGCCCGCTATCGCGTTTGGCAAAGGTGTGCTGACGGTTCCACCACCAGGTCGCGGTAGCTGCCGCCAAAAACGACAGCACGCGAGCGTAATAAGGGTTCCAGTGAACCGCACTAACCAACAGCTGGACAATGCCGGCATCGACCACCAGACCCATGACGCCACCAACCGCAAACAGAGCGAATTCGTGACGAAGCCTCATGCCTTGAGCATCAGGCAAGAAACATCAACTGCATGACGCCGGCGTTCGGCCGCTCGATCACCCCACGCTCGGTCACGATGGCATCGATCAACTCTGCTGGAGTGACATCGAAAACCGGGTTCCAGGCATCGGCGCCTTCGACCACCGTGCGCTGGCCGGCCACCGCAAGCAACTCGGCCGGGTCACGCAGCTCGATCTCGATATCGTCACCGGTAGCAGTCGCCATATCGACGGTGGACGACGGGGCGACCACCATGAATTTCACGCCGTGATGACGTGCGGCAATCGCCAGCTGGTAGGTACCGATCTTGTTGGCGGTATCGCCATTCGCAGCAATGCGATCGGCGCCCACGATGACCCATTGAATAACACCCGATTTCATCAGATGCGAGGCCGCCGAATCGGCAATCAATTTCGCCGGAATGCCGTCGCGCACCAGCTCCCACATGGTCAGCCTGGCACCTTGCTGCCACGGCCGGGTTTCGCCGGCGAAGACCTGTTCAATACGGCCAGCGGCGACACCGGCGCGGATCACGCCCAGTGCCGTGCCATAGCCCGCCGTCGCCAGAGACCCTGTATTGCAATGGGTAAGCACCCCCGAGTGCGGCGCAATCAACGACGCGCCCAGCTGCCCCATGTGTCGGTTGGCGAGCAGGTCTTCGTCCTGAATCGCTTTTGCCTCATGCTCCAGCGCGGCGGCATCAGCCCCTGCCGCAATACGGGCCATCATGCGGTCTAGCGCCCACATCAGATTCACCGCGGTGGGGCGGGCCGCGCGCAGCATGCTCAGCGCAGCATCGAGCGATTCGCCCTGCTTGGCCGCAAGCGCCACGCCCCAGGCAGCTGCTATGCCAATGGCCGGCGCACCGCGAACGGCAAGGTCCTTGATGGCCTGAGTCACCTGGGCTGCGTTGGCGCAATCGATCCAGCGCTCTTGCTGCGGAAGCAGACGCTGGTCGAGCAAGCGCAAATGATCGCCTTGCCACTGCACTGCGCGGATGCGGTCGTAACGGTCGTAATCCATAAACTTGTTTGCTACTCGCTTGTTTGCTGCTGGCTTGTTTGCTGCTGGGTCTGAACGGAAAGCGGCGGGAGCATATCCCGCGCGGCCACTCAAGGCGAATCGGGCATGACGATCCAGAGGATCACGTAGATCAGCACGCCCGAACCACCCAGCATGGTGAGTACCACCCACAACAGTCGCACCAGCGTCGGGTCCCAGCCGAGATACTCAGCGATGCCACCGCAGACACCGGCGAGCTTCCTGTCATTAAGCGATCGATGCAGGCGCTTTTCCATGACCTGACCCTCCCGAAAGTGGCTTAATTTCGCGCATTCAGCCATTGATGGATGGCCGGCGGCACTTCGCGCTGTGCCCGACCGGATACATAAATACCGATATGGCCACCCTTGAAGGCAAGCTGGGTGTAGTCGGTGGTGCCCACATGCTTGCCCAGTGCACGCGAGGCATCCGGCGGTACCAGATGATCCTGCTCGGCAAAAATGTTCAGCACCGGCTGGGTAATCATGCCTAGATCGACCGGCTTGCCGCCGATCGACAGCGTGCCCTGGACCAGCTTGTTGCCCTGATAGAAATCCTTGATGAACTCGCGAAAGGCCTCGCCCGCCTGATCCGGCGAATCGAAAATCCAGCGTTCCATGCGCAGGAAATTTTCCAGCTCGACCGGGTTATCCAGAATGTCGACCAGGCTGATGTATTTCTGCTGGTTCAGGCGCAACGGCTTCAGCGTGAGGTAGACCCAGTTCATCAGCTCGGCCGGGATATTACCCAGCGTATCGACGAACAGGTCGACATCCAGATCGCGCGTCCAATGCGAAAGCATGTTGTCCTTGGTGTGGAAATCCACCGGTGTCACCATGGTGATGAGATTCTTCACCTTGGCTGGCTGTAGCGCGGTGTAGCACAACGAGAACGCGCCGCCCTGGCAAATGCCGAGCAGGTTGATGGCTTTGAGCCCGTGACGCTCGCGCACCGCATCGACACAGCGATCGAGATAGCCGTTGATGTAATCGTCCAGGCCCAACCAGCGGTCAGCGCCATCGGGATAACCCCAATCCAGCAAATAGACGTCTTCACCTTGAGCCAGCAGGTTACGTACCAGTGAGCGGTCCGCTTGCAGGTCGGTCATCCAGGCCGTGTTGACCAAGGCGTAGACAATCAGAATCGGTGTTTTGGCCGTGGGGGCCTGCGAGCCCTTGAAATGCCAGACGGTGAGCTTGTCTTCGCGATAGACCGCTTCACGCGGCGTATTAGCGTACTCAGGCTCACGCAGGCCACGCAGATTACCTACGCCTGCCGCCAGCTTGCGCTGGAAGCCCGAGATTTCGGCGAGAATTTTCGCCGGGTCCATACTCAGCGGTGCGTACATAGCGTCTCCTTACTTACGGCGCGCAGCGGTACGCGCTGCTGTCTTGGTGACCGGCTTGCGGCTGGAGGCCTTGCGCACAGGCGTCTTGCTGGGTGCGCTCTTGGTGACCTGATTCTTGGCGGAAGAAGCCGCTGCTTTCTTGGCTGGCGCGGTTGCTGCGGGCTTCTTCGCCTTAGGGCTGCCTTGGGCGAGCTGGCGCTTGAGTGCAGCGATTTCGGCACGCAGTCCTGCCGTTTCATCGGCCGTATCGCTGCCAGTCTGAGGCTGCTTGGCAGCGGCCTGTTTCGCACCGCCACGAAGCTCACGGCGCAGCTCGTGCAACTGCTTGCCCAGGGCGGTGACCTCACTACGCGTCGGCATACCGAGCTCTCGACAGAACGCCTCTAGTTGCTGCTGCTGTAAATGGCGTACGCGCATTTGCGCATTGA
>NZ_JAPDPE010000207.1 GCF_026283955.1 Dyella silvatica
CCATCGCCAACATGCGGCGGCGGCGCTGGGCGTCGGCCGCAATACGCTTACGCGCAAGCTCGGTGCGTCGCGCACGCGCAAACCCAGCGGCGCCTGAATATTTAGTGCCTAAATAACCCGGGATATCGGTCATGAGCTTAGCCAAGATTCGCCCCGCCAACGCGGTGGATATCCCCCATCTGGTGAGGTGGAATGCCGCCATGGCCTGGGAGACCGAGGCCAAGCGGCTCGATCTGGCCGTGCTTGAACGCGGCGTGGCGGCGGTGCTGGATGAGACGCGCCGGGGTTTCTATCTGATCGCCGAGCGCGCCGGCGACGCCGTCGGCAGCTTGTTGGTGACCTATGAATGGAGTGACTGGCGCTGCGGCGATTTCTGGTGGATCCAGAGTGTCTATATCGCGCCGGAGGCACGTCGTGGCGGCGTCTTTCGCGCGCTATACGCGGATGTGGCCGAGCGCGCCCGCGCTGCCGGCGCCGTGGGTTTGCGCCTGTATGTGGAAACCGAGAATCAGCGGGCGCAAGCGACGTATGCCGGGCTGGGCATGCAGCGTTGCCATTACCTGATGTACGAGGCGTCGCCGTTATAGCGCTTAGTGCAGTGCGGTCGCCGGCGCGCTCAGACGCCCTTGCTCATCCAGCACGATGCGGCCCAGTGCATGCAGGTCGGGCGCTATGCCGAAATGATCCGCCAGCATCGCGACCAAACCGCCGAGCGCCTGCGGTTGCAAGGGATAGCCATGTGCCAGTGCGCGCGGCAGGCCACCGTGACCGCGTTGGGTGACGGTGATGGCGACCACGCCAAGCCCCGGTGCTTCATGGGCGAACAGGGTCGGCGAGTCGAAGCCAGGGTCGATGGTCGCCAACATTTCCAACAGGCTGCCGGGTGATGTATCCACGCTGGCTGGCGCTTGCAGACGCAGAGGCAGGCCATGGGCTTCGAGCAGGGCTGCGTACTGGCGCAGTTCGAACACAATGCCGGCGAAGGCATGCGAGCGTTGCGCCGGGTCGCCGGATTGATCCTGCAGCCACTGCGCCGGCGAGGGGATCAAGACCTTGCCCTCGGCGTAGCGCAGCGGAAAGCCGCGCGCGCTGAGCGTGGTTTCTTCGCGGTATGGCGTAAGTAAGGCGGCTTCGAGCAAGCTCCACAAGGGCGATAGATTGACGTGTTCGTATTGCACGCAGGTCAGCGCCAGCAGATCGTTGCGGCTTAGGTAGCGCACGTGCTCCAGCTTCACGCCGAGCGTGCGCATCAGCCAGTCGGCGGTGCGGGTGCCGGCTTCGCCGCGACCGACCAGCTCCACTTCCAGCTGCTGGCTCAATGACTCGGCCAGATCTTCCGGCGCCAGCAGGCTGAGCGGCAGCAGTCGCATGGGGCCATCGGCATAGGCGGGATCGGGCTGCAGCGGCTGTGCCGGCATATGGCCTTCATGGCTGCCAAAGGCCACCACGTTGTCTAGATGACCGCGTGGCACCCGGCGCGCCAGCTCATCCAGCGTGGACCACACTGGAAATCCGGGACGCAGCAATTCCGCCGTATCGAACAAGGCGCCGGCCAGCGCCAGCCGGGCCTGATCCACTTGCGGCAACAGCGCATGCAGGTCCGCGGCGACCAAGGCGGCTAGCTCGGCGGCCTCGTCGCGGCTCAGGCTGAGCCGGGAGCAGCTTTCACCGGGCGACAATTCCAGGGCCAGCACGGCGGGCAGGGCGAGCAGCGATTGCGCTTCCAAGTGGGGTGAATCCAAAGCGTAAAGAGTGGCGATTCTAACATTGGCGTTTAAAGGCCCCGCTGGCCCGCGTGCAGGGCGCGTCAAGATCACCCGTGCGGAGCCTGTGAAGATCACCCACGCGAAGCACGTAAAGATCACAAATAGCGGCGAATGGGCTTTCGCCGCGGGGCACGGCGGGTTAGCCTTGCGTCTCAGGTTCGGTCGGATTGTCAAGGGCATGGAAAACACGCAAAAGCGCGTCGGTGTGATCGGCGGTGTACGAATCCCGTTCTGCCGCAACAACACGGCTTACGCAGATGTCGGCAATTTCGGCATGTCGGTAAAAGTGTTGGGCGCGTTAGTCGAGCGGTACGGATTGCACGGCGTCGAGCTGGGCGAGGTGGCCATGGGTTCGGTCATCAAACACCCCTCGGACTGGAATCTGGCGCGCGAGGCATTGCTTTCTTCCGGGCTGGCGCCGACGACCCCGGGCATTACCACGGCGCGTGCGTGCGGCACCTCGCTGGACAATGCCATCATCATCGCCAACAAGATCGCCGTCGGGCAGATCGAGGCTGGTATCGCGGGCGGTTCGGATACCACCAGCGACGTGCCGATCGTGTTTAGCGAGCGTCTGCGCAAGCGATTGCTGGCGATGAATCGCGGCAAAACCTGGCAAGACAAACTCCGCGCCGCCACCCAGGGTTTCTCGTTCAAAGAACTCAAGCCGTCGTTTCCCGGCGTGGCCGAGCCGCGTACCGGCAAGTCGATGGGCGACCATTGCGAGCTGATGGCGAAGGAGTGGCAGATCACGCGCGAGGCGCAGGATCAACTGGCCCTGGCCAGTCACCATAAACTTGCCGCAGCGTACGAGGCTGGTCTTTTCAATGATCTGGTGGTGCCGTTCCGCGGTTTGAAACGCGATGGATTCTTGCGGCCCGATTCCACGCTGGAAAAACTGTCCGCGTTGAAGCCGGCGTTCGACAAGACTTCCGGTCGCGGCACGCTGACCGCAGGCAATTCCACCGGCTTGTCCGACGGCGCCGCCGCAGTCTTGCTGGCCAGCGAAGATTGGGCGGCCCAGCGTGGCCTGACCATCCAGGCTTATCTGCGCGATGCCGAAGTCGCCGCGGTGGATTTCGTCCACGGCGAAGGCTTGCTGATGGCGCCCACCGTCGCGGTGCCGCGCATGCTGGCCCGCCATGGCCTCACCTTGCAGGACTTCGACTACTACGAAATCCATGAGGCGTTCGCCGCGCAGGTGTTGTGTACGCTGCGCGCCTGGGAATCGGCCGACTATTGTAAAAACCGGCTGGGTCACGATGCGCCACTGGGCTCGATCGACCCGGCCAAGCTCAACGTCAACGGTTCCAGCCTGGCCGCTGGTCATCCGTTTGCCGCGACCGGCGCGCGCATTATCGCCACCCTGGCCAAGATGCTTGAACAAAAGGGTTCTGGCCGCGGCTTGATCTCGATCTGTACCGCCGGTGGCATGGGCGTTACGGCGATCCTCGAACGGCCGTAACCACGGCCGTGCCGCGCCTACGCACTACCGCCGGTTTTAGCCTGCTGCTGTTGTTGGGCGGTGTCGCCGCTACCGGCTGGTTGAGCGAGCAGACGGCGGGTTGGGCAGGGCCGGCAAAGTCGATGAAACTGGTGGCGCAGGCAACTGTGCACGAGCGCGCCAAGCCGGCCAAGGTCAAACCGGCACTACGACTGGCGTTGCGGCCATCGATGCCGATGGTTCCCGTCGCCGCACGATCGCGGCCGGCAAGCTCGGCTGAGGCGCACGCCGAAGAAGTGCCCTCGCTGGTGCCGCTGGTGATGCCTGCGGTGGCGGTGCCTTATGCCGAACTGCGTGGTCATTTGAATGGACGAGTGCTGCTGCATCTGGCCATCAATAGCCTGGGTCAGGTCACCGCAGCCGCGGTAAGCCAATCCAGCGGCGATGCAGTGCTGGATGCCCATGC
>NZ_JAPDPE010000208.1 GCF_026283955.1 Dyella silvatica
CGGAGGGATTAATGCGGCATAGCCGGTCTGGCCGTTGAAATGATTAGCGGCCTTGATACCCGTCTCGATCTCGTTCAATGGCCCCAACGAAACCTCGTGACTGAAATCGGCCTCGAAATAGCGCTCTCGATCGTAGCTAGGCGCGTAGCTGAAACCTGCACCATTAATCACCATCTGCGATGGATCGGCGGGGTTGTTGTTGAAGTTGATTTGCGGGTGCGGCCCGGCCAGATTCCAGTTGTAGCCGCCAAGGCCCTTGAACTGGACGTTGTAGATGCCCTCCGAGCCGCCCGACGAATTGGTATAGCCGATCTGGCTGGACGCGTTCCAGCCTTCGCCATGCCAGTCGGCACGCAGCTGCAGGGTGCCGGTATTTACTTTCGAGAAGCGCTCATAGCCGTCCAGATACGTCGGCGCCGCCGCGCCATAGGAGCCGCTGGTGGCCACGCCGTTGTTGAAATTAAGCGCATTGGCGGCGGGTGCGCTGCCGGACCAATCGCCATAACGGCTCTGGTTGAAGTTATTGAACTTCTCGGTCACGTACAGGCCGGTGAAATTCAACTCGAAGTTCTGATTGGGCTTCCACTGCAGGCCGGCGGATACACCGTCGCGTTTGCGCTCTTGCTGGAACAGCGCCGTATTGATCGCGGTGGGATAAATCCCGTTGGTCGTCGGCGATACCACACCCGGCGAAAACTTATGATTTGGATCGGTATCGGTTGGATCATTGACCCGCTGATAGCCGAAAATTTCGGTGCCTTCGCGATGGATGATGCGATCCGAATGCATCAGCGAACCCAAGACGCCGAAGGTGCTCGCGTCATTTTTCCAGCTGTACAACACGGAAGCGTTCGGCTTGCCCTTGTCAGCGCGGTCGTTGTAACCGTAGCTAACCGTGCCGGTCAGTGTATTGGCTTTCAGATCCAGCGGCCGGCGGGTATTGATAATGACCGTACCGCCGATGCTGCCTTCGTCGATGCGCGCCTGCGGCGTCTTGTAGACCTCGGCGGTACCGATGATTTCCGAAGTCAGCAGGCTGTAATCGAAGGAGCGGCCATCGGGATTGTTCGGATCGCTGGTCCAGTTGGTCGAGGCCAGCGTCTGCCCATTCAACAGCAACCGATTCAGCGCCGGATCGGTGCCCAGAATGCTGACCTTGTCGCCTTCGCCGAAGTTGCGATCCACGCTGATGCCAGGCAATCGCGACAGCGACTCGGCCACGTTGCGGTCGGGGAATTTGCCGACGTCCTCAGCGGTAATCGCTTCCACGATCGAGTCGGAGTTGCGCTTGAGATCCAGCGACTTCTGCAAGCTTGCCCGGATACCACTGACCGACACCGTCGCCAGATCTTTCACTGCCTTTTCGGTCTTCGGTTTGCTGTCTTTCTGGCTATCGCTGGCCTGATTGCTTGCGGCGTCCTGTGCTATCGCCGTGCCGACAAAGAACAGCGTGGAGATGATGCTTATCGATAATAAATTCTGGCGGTACTTCAAGGTGAACTCCCCAACTTGTTTTATTTGGAGCCGGCATGAAGGGCGCAACAGCCCCTATCCGACCTGCCGTTCTTTTTTGGCAACGAGCTCCCCCCGCCGCGAGCCACAACTCGCGTTGCCATGTCTATCAATTGCTCATTTCCCCAGCCCCCGTGATGGGAACCGTAAACACAATCATCCGCACTCTGCCCTAATACGCCTCGCTTGCTGTTTCGAACCCGCTCGAAACAACCGCGAGCTACGCGTAACCATCACTCTGATCAGAACATCGGGAAACCGCATCAAAGAGCTTGGCCCTCGCTGTCTTGCTTAGATAAACGGCTCCCCGTCCTTGCATGGATGGGTGCCAGTCTTAGGGCAGCCCATTTGGCTTGTCAACGACATTTTTGCCTCGATCTAAATATTTTCGCAAGGCACCTAAGTCATTGAGACCAATGATGTACTTGAAAGACATTTGTCGCGCTGCAATAAAATATCGCGGTGCATTTAAATCGATCCAAATAATTGCTGGCAAAGCGCCTTGCTGCACCGCACCGCTTTCGCCTTCGCGGGGTCTCCGAGCACAAGAATCGGAGAGTTATCCGGCGCCGGCAAAACTACAGTGCCCGCCACGCACAACTGCCGAGAGACACCTCATGAACGGGTCACCAAGCCCCCCGCTGCGGGCGGCAACCACGGATCGTATGGACCGCGAACGCAAATCGGCCCGCCTGAACATGGCGGTCGCGGCATGACTGCGCCCACCAAGACCTGGCCACTGGATGCGCCCATCCAGTCGCGCATCAACGGCATCGATCAAGCGGAGCTGATTCAGCAGCTCGACGCGCAAGGAAGCGCTCAGATCAGCCAGCTGCTGTCGCCAGCGGAGTGCATGGGCCTGGCACAGTTGTATCCGCGCCGTGAAATATTTCGCAGCCGGGTGGTGATGGGACGGCATGGCTTTGGCCGTGGGGAGTATCAATACTTCAACTATCCCCTGCCTGAAGTCATCGACCTGCTGCGCAACGGCTTGTACCCCCTGCTGGTGCCGCTGGCCAATCGCTGGAATGAAAGCATGGGCATCGATGTGCGCTACCCCTCCAGCCATGCCCAATTCATTGCACGCTGCCATGCCGCCGGCCAGTGCCGGCCTACTCCGCTGTTACTGCAATACGGCAACGGCGATTACAACTGCCTGCATCAAGATCTCTATGGCGAACATGTCTTTCCGCTGCAAGTCGCCATCTTGTTGTCCGAGCCGGGGCGGGATTTCAGCGGCGGCGAGTTCGTGCTGACCGAGCAACGACCGCGCATGCAATCGCGGCCAGAGGTCGTGCCACTGCATCAAGGGGATGCCGTGGTATTCGCCGTACACCACCGGCCGGTGCAGGGAAGCCGCGGTACTTACCGGGTCAATCTGCGACACGGCGTTAGCCGTATTCGCTCGGGCCATCGGCATACGCTGGGCATCATTTTTCACGATGCGCTGTGATCGGCAGATGGTGGACGACTTACTCCAGTCTGCCAGGTACAGCTTGCCGCAGCCCACGCCGAGGCAGCATCGATGGCACGACGAAGACACTTGCAAATCGGCTGGATAGGCATACCTTCATCGGCTGCTTCGATAGCGCTGCACACAGCAGACGGGAGAATCGATGAAGGCATTGCTACTGGCATTGTCGCTGGCCTTAAGCATGGCAACCGCAACAGCGGAGGAGGCTTCCGTCGCGAAGATCGATGCGCTATTCCCGCATACCGGATCTGCCGACGTACCCGGTTGCGCCGTCGGCGTGCAAGCCGGTGATCGTGCCCCGCTGCGCCGTGCCTTCGGCATGGCCGACCTGGAGCATGTTGTACCGATCAACGTGGATACCGTGTTCGAGGCGGGGTCGGTAAGCAAACAGTTCACGGCTGCCGCAGCCTTGATCCTGGTGAGTGAAGGCAAGCTGTCACTCGACGACGATATTCGCAAATACCTTCCTGAGCTACCCGATTACGGGCATCCGATCACCGTCGCCGAGCTGCTCGGGCACACCAGCGGACTGCGCGACTGGGGTGAGCTTGAGAGTATTGCCGGTTGGCCGAGAGCCGATCGCGTTTACGACATGGCTGATGTACTGCACATTACAGCACGTCAGCGCGCATTGAATTTCGA
>NZ_JAPDPE010000209.1 GCF_026283955.1 Dyella silvatica
ATCTCGGCGTAATGCGTGGATTGCTCGCCGCCATCGGCTTTCTGACCCGGCTGCCGGTACCGGTGTCGACGTTTGACGATGCCCGCGCGCAGTCGTCATCGCTGGCGTGGTATCCGTTGGTCGGGTTACTGCTGGGCGGTTGGTTGTGTGGCCTTGCCTGGCTAGTGCATGGCTGGCCACCGATGTTGTCCGCCGCGGTGCTGTTGCTCGCCTGGGTGGTTTCCACCGGCGGCTTGCATCTGGATGGCTTGGCCGACAGTGCCGACGCCTGGGTCGGTGGGCTCGGCGATCGCGAACGCACACTGACCATCATGAAAGACCCGCGCAGCGGGCCCGCGGGGGTCAGCGCGTTGATCCTGTTGCTGTTGACGAAATTCGCCGCGCTGGCAAGCGTAACGACACCGCTTTGGAGCGCCTTGCTGCTGGCGCCGTTGTTGGCTCGCAGCGCATTGACCCTGGCTTTTTTAAGCATCCCCTATGTGCGCAGCGGCGGCCTTGGCAGCGGCCTGGTCGATGCCCCACGGCTGGCATGCATGGTCGGATTACTATGCGCCGCTGTCGTCTGTGTCGCGTTCGGTTGGCGAGGCGGCTTGGCCTTGCTATGCACGCTGATGGTATTCATCGGCTGGCGTCATGCCTGCCGCAAGCGCCTGGGCGGCATGACTGGCGATACCTGCGGCGCACTCACTGAGCTGGTCGAGGTGGTGGTGTTGATCGCGCTGACGGTGAGCGCTTAGCGGTTTGATTAACGCTGTCATCAGCCAAACGTATTTCTCCCCCTGCTTGCAGGGGGAGGCTGGGAGGGGCGGTCTCGCCACGACACAAACAACTAGCTCAGCGCCAGGGCTTTACCAGCGATAAGCCACCTTGCCGTACACATACGCGCCATTGAATCCAAACGGCGAAAACACCGAGTAGGGCAGGGTGCCGTTATTGTCGTTGGCGGCGATTGCGCGATCGGGATACGTGTTGAAGACGTTATCTGCGCCGACGGTGAAGCTCCAGCGATTCAGGTTGTAACTCACCGCCAGATCGAGCAACCACTTGCTGCTCAAGGTCTGGTCGAAGGCGGCACTGGTGGAGTTGTATGCGGTGAACTTGCCATAGCGAGTCAGGGTGCCGTTCACGCTCCAGCGATCGATGTTGTAGAGCCCGTTGAGAATCAGCTTGCTGCGCGGCGTGGTATCGGCGAGCAGGCCGTATTGGTCGCGGCGATCGATGCGCTTGAGATTCAAGCCCAGTGCATTGAGCACGGTCGGATTCGGTTTGACATCGGTCACCTTGTTCTTGTTGTAGTTGTAGCTCAAGGTGGTTTGCAGGGTGCCTGCGTTGCCGAAATCAAAGCGGTAGCTGCTGACCAGGTCGATACCGCGGGTGCGCGTATTGACCGCATTGGTGAAGTAGGCGATGCCGCTGTAGTTGGTATTGGTGATGCCATTGGCGGCCAGATAGCTTTGCACGGCCGCCGACGTCGTGGCGAGATTGCTCGATAACGTGATGCGGTTATTGATCTGGATCTGATAGATGTCGACGCTCAGGTTCAGCGGATCGATCGGATTCCAGACCAGGCCCACGGTGTAGTTGCGCGATTTCTCCGGCTTGAGCGGTTGCGCGCCGAGCAAGCGACCGACCGTGCTGTTGGCCGCGACCAGGCCGGTGTTGTAGATGCCCGGCGGCAGGCCCAGCGAATTGCCGGTGCCGTAGTACAGCGACGAGGTGTACGAATAAAACTGCTGGGCCAGCGACGGTGCGCGGAAACCGGTGGAGGCACTGGCACGCAAGGCGAAGCGGTCGGTGAAATCAAAGCGCCCGGCGAGCGAGCCGGAGGTGGTGCTGCCGAAGTCGGAGTAGTTTTCGTGGCGAACGGCTAGCGAGGTACCGAGCCGGTCGGTGAGGTTGGTTTCCAGGCTGAGATATTCGGCTACGTTATGCCGGGCATGCGAGCCTGCATTCCCAGGCTGGTAGCCGCCAAAGCCTTGGGCGCCCCCGGAGACCCCGGAGGTGCCGGTGTAATACGAGGTCGGGTCGCCGGCATCGATGCTATAGCTCTGGCGCAAATACTCGGCGCCGAAGGCCACGGTAACCGGGTTCGGCAACCAGCCCACGGATAATTCTTTGGCGATGTCGACATCGAACGATTGCTGCGCGGCCGACAGAATGCCGTCATGGAAGCGGGTTGGGCTGGAGCCGAAATCTTTCAACCAGGCGCGGTTGATGCTGTTGAAGGTTTCGTAGGAGACCCGATTGCCGCCGTAGTTGGCGCTGATGTCCCAGCGCCAACCGCCATCGGTTTTGCCGCGCAGCCCGACCACCAGCGATTTGTCGGTGGCGTCGGAATTTTCCAGCGGCAAGTAGCCATTCGGATAGATCGAGGGTACCGAGTTGCTGCTGGACAGGTTGCGGAAGAACGCCGGCGAGGTGCTGTCGCGATGACCGTAGTGCCCAAAGGCATAGAGCTGCGCCCCCGAGGTGATGTCGTACTGCGCGTTGAGGAACAGGTTTTGATCTTTGACGGCGGGGTCGCCAAAGCGCTGCGTGACCCCGTCGGCTGGGCGTGTGCGATTGACGCCTGCGCGATTGGTGTAGTCCTGATTGCCGTCTTGCACGGTAAAGCGTAGCCAGCCTTTGTCGTTATTCAGCGGAATACCGAAGTTGGCCGAACCCTGCCATTGCCGGCCATCGCCGGCGGAATATTGGCCACCGGTGACTTCGACCGAACCACCCTGGGCGCCTTTTTTCAGCACGATATTGATCACGCCGGCAATCGCGTCGGAGCCGTACTGCGCCGATGCGCCATCGCGCAGCACTTCGATATGGTCGATGGCGGCCATCGGAATGGTATTCAGGTCGACCGCTTGCGAGCCACGCCCCAGGACGCCATTGGTAAGAATGATTGCGCCCGGATGCCAGCGCTTGCCGTCCACCAGCACCAAGACCTGGTCGGGCGACAGGCCGCGCAATTGCGCCGGGCGTTGCGAGTCGGCGGTATCGGACGCCGAAGGCCGCGGGAAGGTCAGCGAGGGAATCAGCCGCGCCAGCGCGGTAGTGAGCTCGTTGGTGCCGGTTTGCTGCAACGCCTGGTTGGATACTACGTCAATCGGTGTCAGCGAACTGCTTTCGGTGCGATTGTCTGCACGGGTGCCGGTAACGATGACCGCGCTCAGATTCTTGGCTTTGCCAGTGTCGCTGGGCGCGCTGCTCTGTGCGCGGGCGGTGCCGGCGGAAAGCGTCAGCACCATGGCTGTGAATAAGGCGGTATGGGCGAGCCGCGTGGTGGCAGTCTTGCTTGATGACGGATGCATGTATTCTCCCCAGTGATGCTGCGGTGCAGCGATTGCAGGCTAGACTGCGTTTGCGGTCAAAGTCAACCAGACGTTTAGACGTCCGTGTGTTCGTGGCTGTTTTCTGTTGCCTCGAAGCTGGCCTTGGATGCGCGCTTTTATCGTGGTGGATGCGACCTCTGGCACAGGCCCGTGCCTTTGCCGGTGCCGGCCGGAATAGGCCGGCATTGAAAACTGCGCGGACGGGTCGATAATGACGGGCTGCCGGCCTCGCCGGCCCCCGGTTTCATTTGGAGTGTTTATGCCTATCTACGAATTCGAATG
>NZ_JAPDPE010000020.1 GCF_026283955.1 Dyella silvatica
TGTAATCGCATGCGGCGCAGGTTTTCTCAGTCATGAGCTTATCTCCGTTGGTAACCCGCTTATCGGGCAGGCACAGCAGACCATGGAGCGTTGAGCGCCGCTGTCGAAATCTTTAGTGGTTTTAAAACCGGCTCAGGCCCGTCGCGCCGACTGCTTGAAGGCGCTCGGTGAGCGGCCATAGGCCTGGCGGAATGCCGCGGCAAAATGGCTGTGACTGGAGAAGCCGAGCTCCGCCGCCAAGGCCGATAAATCCTCATATTCGGCAAGCAGGTCCAACGCCCGCGCGAGTCGAAGCCGCAGGTGATAGCGATACAAGGGAATGCCTTCGACCTGCTGAAATACCTGGGTCAGATACACCGGCGAGCCACCGATGTCAGCGGCGATCTCCGCCAGCGTCCAGCGGCGGGATAGGTCACTCGCCAACAGCACTTTGACGCGATCAGCCAATCGACGCCGCGCATGGGTGGCACTCGGCTCATGCGTGGTGCGCGGCCCCAGGCTGCGGCATACCAGGGTCAACAGCAAACCTTCGGCCTCCAGCGGTTCGACCGCCTGGTTTTCCAGGCTATGCCGCAGCAAGGCGACCAAGGCTTGCGCGCGTGGATCGATGCGCAGGTGTTGCCGGCGAAATCCGATTTTTCCGCGATCGCTGAGCAAAGCACGCGGCGCCAGTTCACTCAGCAACGATTCCGACAGGCTTAACGACAGGCTGGCATCGCCGCCGTCAACCGGATGGCTGATCTGATAACCCTCGTCCGCATTGAAGAACAGCATGTAAACACCGCGGTAGGGAAACACCAGCTGAGTTGCCGCGGCGCATTCTTCCGCACTGCGATGGCGGCACAAGCCGTTACAACGGACATTCCGTACGGTGACGGTGTCCGTATCCAGTAAGCGACTTATTTCGAACTCAGGCATGGCGGGCTGGCCTGGCTGGCCCAACGATTGCAGACCGGGACGAGCCTAGCACGCTGGCTCATCGCCATCCCTCGTAAGCGCCCTGGCCACATGGGCCATAGGCGTAAAAATCAGCGCGGGCCCGGCATCGGCCCAACGTCGACGTGTCGCTTATACTTGACACAATGACGCGTAAAGCGTACATAGCAAGCGTGCTTATCGAAGGAGTGCTGATATGCCTGCGGATACGCCTTACGTCCGGACCACCGTTATTTCGGCCATCGTCTATGCGGTCATACTGTCCGCCAGCCTTTGGTATGACGCGCATCACATGGATTCCATCTGGCGTTATCCGGTGGCCGTGTTACCTATCATCCCGCTGATCTTTATCGCCCGGGCCAGCGTGCAGCGCATCGCGCGGCTGGATGAACTCCATCAACGCATCCAGTTCAACGCACTGGCCATGACGGTTCTGGTGACGGCACTCATCACCCTGACCTATGGTTTTCTGGAGCATGTCGGCCTGCCCCATATCAGCGTGGTCTGGGTGTGGCCCTTGATGGCAGCGGTTTGGGGCATCTGCACCGGCGTGACGCGACGTCGGTACTACCACTCATGAGAAATTCATTGCGCGTACTACGCGCTCAACTGGAAATCTCGCAAGCCGAATTGGCCGAGCGGCTAGGCATTGCGCGGCAAACCGTCAACGCACTGGAAACCGGCAAATATGCTCCGAGCCTTCCGCTCGCTTTCAAGATTGCCAAGGTATTCCAGAAGCCTGTCGAAGAGATATTCGACCCGACCGATGTCGAAGATTAGGGGCGCCAAAGACTAGCCCGTCGCGACGGGGCTTGCATGGTGTGCCACCGCCGCGCCCTAGTCGCGGTGGCTGATGCACCAACTATCCACATCGGGTGGAACAGCGCTTGGCGTGGCTCGCCGCTGTCAGGCGGGTTGCATGGCGGCGATACCGCGCAGCGAGTCGATCGCTTCGGTGGCACGGCCGACATCTTTGTGCACCCGCTTGAAAATGCCGCGTAGGGACGGCTTGAGATGCTTAAGTGTTTCCGACGTGGGAATGTTCAGCAGCGTGGTGAAGATGGCATGCATATGCAGCAACTCAGGCTCGGACAGATAGCCGCGCCGCTCCGCGCGCCAGCCCATCGACTCGCCATCGGAGTGCTGGGCAAAACTGAAATGAGAGTTGGCCAGAAAAATACCAAAGCCAAGGAACACCGCTGCCAGATCGGTGGCGGGCTCCCAAATCTCCCAGCCACCAGGCGGCGCCTCCTCAAAACCTGCCGTGCGGTAATGCGCCAGCTCATGGGCAAAGGTCGCGATAAGCACCATGCCATCGCTCACGTTACGCGGGTGATAGGTAATGACAACGCCATCTTCGCCAGCGTGAAAAGTGCCTCCCGGCGTCGCAGGCACGCCCTGGATCAACAGGGCTCGACCGACCAGTAGATTCGGGTCGTCTTCTTGTACCTGCAGCGAACACGGCCACGCCGCCATGCCGGCGTGCTGTTTTACCTGGGTAAAGATCACCTCGGCAAAGGCATGTCCCTGGGCCCCCTGCCGTGCAAAGCATTGCGCTGTCGGCTGTATCAGTTGCCGCTGCTGAAAAGCCGCGAAACCACCCGAATGCCGAAGCAGCCACGCAAAACAATCGAACTGCCACTGCGTCAGCTCCTCGCCCAGCAAGCTCCCTTTGCGAAATAGTCCAAACATGATCCCCCCGCTCACGATAGGCCAGCGGCGGTAGCTTAGATGAGGCCAGCGTTCATCGCAGCCATGGCGATTGGCGACCGGCTGGCAAGCCCAGCAAGCATGTAAAAACCCTGGAATCATCCGCGACAAGACCATCGCCGCGGCGAAAGGCCCACAACAAACCCAATGATTCGACGGCAGCCACGTCGACATTGCGGTGATGAAATACGGCGTTGAATGCGCCAAAACGGGCGAAGCCGCAGCAACGGACAACGCAACCGCTCTCGAAGACGCGATGCCTGCCCGCGCAATGAGGCCACCCGGCAGCAGGGCATAGCTGGAAACCAGGGAGGGTTTGGGCACGCCTTAGTTAAGCCACGGTAAGTTTAGCCAGCGTGATACGTCGCGCGCGCGACCCGATACACCGCCATCAGCTATGAATTCCCCGGCAAACCAAGGCCTTGAGCGAGCTATCCCCGCGAATCACCCGGCCCCCGAGAGGCCGCTGCTGGCGCGACTCGGCCGCCATGGTAGACATGGCATTAACAAGGTTTCGCGTTATGCTGCGACCGGAATACGACCCGTCCGGGGGATTGAAATGCGTACGACAGCGAAACGACTTGTGCCGGCTTTGGCGTTCTGCATGGCAGGCATATGTGGCGGCGCCTGGGCTCAGCAACCGGCCGCACAAGGTGCCGGGCTAGGCCAATCCTGGCCTAATGCCCGCGACGTCAGTACCAGCCCGAACTGGCATGTTTATGTATTCGAACGTGACGGTGTGCGCTACATCCAGATCAATGATTTGAATGGTGCGGTACGCGCCGCCTTGGCTACCGCCAACGGCGAGTACCTGGTCTTGCCCATGGGCAAAGATGCGCAGCATGTCGGCACGCCGCAAAAGCCACTCAGCACGATCAGCCCGAGCCCCAGCGAAACGATTTATCGCGATAAGGCCACGCAGATCCAGATGGCGCCGCAGAGCAACGGCACGGTGAGTGTAAGAGCCATGGATTGCAGCGACCCGATTCAATGCGGCGGCGCCATCGCGAAATAGTCGGCTTAAGCAGCAGAACCCGTTGGCAGAGGCAACGCTTGGCGTTAGGCCTCTGCCAACCCGGCAGAGTCATGCAGCAATAAGGTAAGCCGCACACTGCTACTGCTGGCTTTCACATGCAGTTCGCCGCCATAGAGTCGCGCGCGGTCACGGAGAGCATGGATATCCTGGCCCACGGCGCCCAGGCGCGTGATCAGCTGAAGGCGCTCCGCCTGATGATTAGGCGCATCCGTACCCTCCCGGCCTTCTACCCGCAGCACCGCCCAGCGACGACCATGTGTATGGCCACCACGCAGCACCAGCTGTACCCCTGTCATGGATTTTTGCCCAAACAGATGCACCACCGCCTCACAGGCCAGTCGATACAAGCTGGCATGCACATCCGGGGCAAGACGGCTTAAATCGCTGCCCGAAAGCTCGCAGTGATAGGCCACGCCAAGCTCAGCCAAAGCATGGGCAATAGCCCCTTCACGGAACTCAGAAGGTAGCCCGCGCTCACGCCAGGTATGCGGATGCAAGCTGTCTGCCAGACGATAGACCTGGCGGTGCGCAGCCTCGGTCTGGCGTTCAATGCGGGCTTCGTCGACCGCAGGCCACAGATAACGCAATTGCGCCAGAAGCTGCTGCTGAGAGTGCTGAAACGTACGACCCATATGTTGCAAAGCTTGTGCTGTCTGCTGCGCACGCAACTCGCCCAGATAAAGGCCTTGCTGGGCCAGTTGCAGCGCCAGCTGGCCGTCTAGCTGCCCTTTGTGCTCGCGCGCGCGCAGGGTCGCAATATGCGCACCCAGGATAAGCAGCGTCGTTACGGCAAAACCGATAAAAGCCTGGGCCTGCAAGACAGCAGGATCTCCAAGCACGGTCATCGTCAACATGACACCCACGCTGACCGCAGCACCGCCAAGTGCCGCACCAAACCAGCCATGTCTTAGCGTCAACCACGCTACAGGCAAAAACATCGCCACACGGGTCACCTGTAGAAATTCGCCGGATGCCTTGACGCTAAGCCAAACCAATAACACCAGCACAGGCAGCAACAGGCAAACGAAGTCGAGCGTCAAGCGGCTCTGCGGCAGATGCTTTGGCAGCGCGTGCAACTTGCCCGAGTACCGTGCATCACGAATCATCAGCAGCAACGGCAGCAAGGTCAAAATACCAATATAGCCACCGAGGAAATACTCAACCGCCAAACGAAGCGCCGACGGAAGCACATAGCCTGGCGGTAGCTGCATAACAGCCACATGCGCAACATCGAGCCAGCTCGCGGCGAAGGAAATCGCCAGGGCGCACAGAAGTACCGCGCCCATATTGACCGCGTGCTTGGGGCCAAATAGCGATACATGGCGGCGAAACCACACCACGATCGGCATCGCCAGCGCGATCTGCGGAAACACATTGAGCAGGGCCCAAGTCATGCCGTACTGATCGACGCAGTCGTAACTGGTGTAGGCCAGCGGAATCATTTCACCCACGATCAGCGCCGGCCAATAGCGATAGGGAACCCACAAAAGGCATGCCAGACGCAAGCCCGCCGGCAACATGAAATGCGACACCGAAACACTGCGCAAAATAAAGTAACTCAGCGCATAAGCAGCAGCGACGGCCACATGCCGCAGCCAGGTGTTCGATGCCTTACCCATCTGCATGCCTCCGCCACCCTTCTAGCTTGAATACCGCTGTCTGCGTCACTTTACTATCGTCGACCGGCACAGTTTGTATCGGACCCCTTTGGCAGTGAATCCCATGTGAAAACCGGCCTTCACATTTAAGCTACCAGCCGCCCCGCCGCCGACATCCCCACCTCGTCAGCCTATCCAGGCGATTCGCCGATACACCGCTCGCGACCGCCGCGCATGCTGGCTCTGCCTGGTAAGCCAGGTAGGTCGCGCGGCCACCTGGGCCGATGACCTGCCCCTGCCCGCTGAGTAAATCGTCTCCGATTCGCGGCGGTCCTGCAAAGGGTCATCTTTATGGGCAGCCATTCACCTGCTCAAGCGAGCCGAAAAACGGGGATGACCGAGAACGCCACCGCCCTGAGCAGCGGCGCTGGATCGGCGATGCAGCCGACGATTGCGACTAACAAGCTCATGGCAGCATCGGCTCGCTGCGCCAGGGCTTTCGCCGTCCGCCGCTCACTCGCTGGCGGCTATAACGCTAGCTGGACTGGATCCATGTCGATTCGATGTCGCTCTTTACCGCCGCATCGACCTCCGCCAGGGAAACGTCCAGCAGCTCGTTGATGTGTCCATGCCGCATACCGAAGAAATCACCGCCCCGGCGGTAAGTCGCGGTCCAGGTGACCCGGCCCGACCTTGCTTGCTCGTAGTCACCTTCATAGGTAAAACCGTTGCTGGTCTTACCAGAAATGCTGGTCATGATGATGCCTTTTGAGTAAGTCGCAGCCCAGCATATTCCTTTGTTGCGCATGGTGAAGTACTTGGTCGCCAATTCCCCCAACGGGCAGGCGGTCATAACCGGTACCGCGTCATCAGCAGATACCGATATGTCGGGTCACCGCGCAGCGCGCCCTCAACACGCGCTGCGTGCGGCCAGGCAAATGGTGAGCAACGATGCCGCTACATGCGCTCCGGCACGTCGATGCCTAGCAGTTCCAGCGAGCGCGCCAAGACCATCCCGGTCAAATGGCACATCGCCAAACGCGACGCGCGTTGCGTGACGATCGCTGCGCCAAGCACCGGACACTCGGCGTAAAAGCGACTGAAACGCTGCGCCAGACCAAACGCATACTCGGCCAGGACACCCGGCTGGTATAGCCGAACCGCCTCGGCCACTGCTTCAGGAAATGCCAGGCAGGCAAGCAGCAATTCACACTCGGCGCGCACTTCGGGTACCGCCGCGCCAACGACTTCACCGCTTTCTGCGGCCTTCCGCAGCACCGAGCGGATACGCACGCAGGCATATTGAAGATAAGGGCCGGTGCGCCCTTCGAACGAAACCAGACGATCCAGATCGAAGACATACCCCGACAGGCGATCGCCGGAGAGATCGGCAAACTTCACCGCCGCCATGCCGACCTGCCGGGCTAAATCCGCCTTTGCTGCCGGCGCAAGATCCGCGCCGTAACCGGAATCGTCGATGCGTTCGGCCGCTTTCTCCACCGCGGCATCGAGCAAATCCGCCAACCGGGCGACTCCGCCCTGGCGGGTTTTATACGGCTTTCCATCGACACCGTTGACGGTACCGAAACCGATATGGCGCAGCTCGACGTCGGCCGACCAGCCCGCCTTCGCCGCGGCCCGAAAAACCTGTTCGAAATGCAGCAGCTGGCGCTGATCGACGACATACAGCACCCGCTTCGCCCCGAGTTGCGCGGTCCGCTGCAGCAGCGTGGCGAGGTCGGTCGTGGCATACAGTGACGCACCGTCTTGCTTGGCCAGCAACAGCGGCGGCAGGGCCTTGCCGTCACCCGGCCTGGCAACGTCGATGATCAAGGCAGCATCGCTTTCCACCGCGATACCACGCCTGCACAAATCCTCAATCATCGGCGCTATCGCCGGCTGGACATCGCTTTCCCCCAGCAGTAAATCGAAGGTCACGCCAAGCGCACTGAAATCCCGTTGCTGCGCTTGCAGCGATAAAGTCCGCAACGCCCGCCATAAATCCCGCAAGCCGGGATCGCCTGCTTGCAAAGCCGCCGTATCCGCTCGCGCCTCCGCCATGCGTTCGGGGTCGACACGGCAAGCCTCGGCTGCAGCGGGATACAAGCGCTCCAGTTCGTCCAAGGTCACCGGCGCGGCAACCTGTCCAGCGGCCTGGAAAACGGGAGCGAACCAAGGCAACTCCGGCTGCCGGCGACGCAATGCCGAGGTCAGCATGCCCATTTGCAAACCCCAGTCGCCCAGGTGCGCATCGGCAATAACGCGCCAGCCCTGAGCCTTCAGCATGCGGCGCAGACTCTCACCGATCACCAGCGACCGCAGATGCCCCACATGCAGCGGCTTGGCCACGTTCGGGCCGCCGAAGTCGATGACCGCAAGCTGCCCATGCCCTTGGTCGGCGACGCCAAGATGCTCGTCATGCAACAACTCGGCGGCCGCCTCGGCAAGCAGGGAGGGCGCGATGCGCATATTGATAAAGCCAGGGCCAGCCGAGGATACGGCGAAAAATTCCGGCCGCGTCGAGAGATGCGCCGTCAACGCCGCAGCGATGTCACGCGGCTGCCGCCCAAGCATCTTCGCCGTCGGCATCGCGCCGTTGCATTGAAAATCCGCCAGCTCTGGACGTCCACAGGCCACCGCACAGGCATGCGCCGTTGGAAGGCCTAGTGCAGAAAAAGTATCGCGCAAGATCGCATCGATCCGCGCCGTAAGGGGATGGAACATGACTTCTCCGCAGAAAAAAATCGCTGATCTACCGACGCAAGCGCGTCAGTGGCAAGAGTGATCAGCGTCGTCGCGAAGCCATCGAAATCATGTTCATCGGCGCAAGTTACGGCAAAGCGAGATCGAGCTCAATAGAAATTATTCAAGCGGAACTTGCAGGCATCTTCTACGGCAAGATCTCGGCGCACGCTTCAATACTGCGAAATAAAGTCGGCTGGTTGATCTCTTGCGCACCGACCGCTTCCAGCCAGGGCTCCAGCGCAACTATCGATGTACAAGGGCCTAGCGTGCAGATACGAATCTCGCGCTTGGCCGCCTCCCCCCTCAAGGCATCCAGCACCTCGCGCAATATCGTGCCGGTGAAAGGGGTGTACAGATAAAAGACCGTGCCGGTCGATAAATCGGCCGCGCGCGCATCCTGCCGGATAAACGTTACCTGGGTCAGATGCAAAGCCTGAGCACAACGTCGCGCGCAATCGACATAGGCCAGCTCCCACTCGACACCGATACAGCGGGCGCCGGTGCAGATCGCCGCAAGCAAGGGCACGTGACCCAGGCCAGCGCCAAGATCCACCAGCACATCGTGCTTATCAAGCGCGCTTCGCCGGATCATGTCGAAGATATGCCGCGCCGGTGTCGGCTGATAAAAGACCATCTCGTCCGCCAGCTCGGCAATCTGCGCATCCGGCTCATCGATCTGCAACACACCGGCAATCAGCACATCCAGATAGTCATAGCTGTCGCCACTAGCCCGCGGCTCCACAACGTTGTCCGAGCCCAGGCCAGTCACCCATGCAAGCAAGGTCCTCGCACCGCCGCCCTGCTGTATGTCGTGGCGAATACTTTGGTAAAGCCGATGATCGGCAGCCTCGAAGGCATCGCGCAGGGCAACCATGCGTTGCTGAAGCCCAGCCTCGGTCATCGATGCGTCGGCGTCCTGTGGCAAGCCGCAGCCAAGATAAGTTTCCAGCCGATCGAGTACCTCTCCCCGCTCGCGTAGACGGTTCGGCTCAAGCCAGCAGGCGTCTTGCTCAAGCTCACGGATAAAAGCATGCAACGCACTACTCATTCGTCAATCATTCCTGTGTCCCCACTGGGGAATACTTTGTGTGTCCGACTCTTGCGTCGCTACCTTACTTGAAAGTGTCGCCATCCTGCCGTCGAGCCAAGACGTGACCTACAACACACCCAGCCAATGGCTCCATCAGCCTTTGCAAAATGGCTCTTCACGCTGGCCTCCATTGCGCGCAGGGTCAGGCCCGCCTTCCCATTGAGCGAGCATGCCGTTATGACCCGCACTGTTTCGATCAAGCGGCGCGAGCTGCTGATCCATGCGCTAAGCGGCGCGGCGGCCTTAAGCCTGCTGCCTATCGCAGGCGCGACCGACGCCGCCGGTTCCAGCCTCCTCGCCGGTACCGACATCGTGCTCCCGACCGGTGACATTCATGATTTCGACTTCTTTGTTGGTCACTGGAATTTCGTCAACCGGCGCCTGAAGAAACGCTGGGTCGGCAGCAACGACTGGGACACCTTTCCGGCATCGCTGCGCTGCGAAAGCCGCCTCGGCGGGGTGGTCAATATTGACGACGGGGTGTTTCCGAGCAAAGGCTGGTCCGGCATGACGGTGCGGGTGTTCAACCTGAAAAAGCGCCAATGGTCGCTGTACTGGATCAACAGCTCGACCGGCGAGCTTTTCCCTCCGGTCGTGGGCGGCTTTACCGGCGATCACGGTGAATTCTACGGCGACGATAGCGACGATGGCAGGCCGATCAAGGTGCGCTTCCGCTGGACCCGCCTGGGGCCTGACCGGGCACACTGGGAGCAAGCTTTTTCGTTGGACGGCAAGCAGTGGGAGACCAACTGGACCATGGAGCACACCCGCGCAAAGGGTTAGTCTTTATGGATGGTCAAACATGCCGGCTCGATATTCTCCGTTGACGTGGCCGGTCTTGAGACAGCGCCCGGCCAGCCCGCCTATGCGCGGATCGGCGAGCGCATCCGCGTCGCCATCGTCAGCGGCGCATTGGCCCCCAACGTGCGGCTGCCATCGAGCCGAACCTTGGCGCAAGATCTTGGCGTCGCCAGAAACACCGTCGATTGGGCACTCGGGCAACTGGTTGCCGACGGCTACATCGTCCGTCGCCGCGGTGCCGGCAGCTTTGTCGCCGCCTGCATTCCCGAACGCGATGCCCAACCGCCGGCGCCCAAACGCGCCGTGATCCCGAGCCAAGCCGAACCGGCACGGCGCTTGTCGCAACGTGCGCAGGCATTGCAAAGCTATCCAGGCCATTACCAGCCCGCCTCGGCCAAGGCCTTTACGCCATCGCTGCCGCCCGGCGAATTATTTCCGCGCAAGGTCTGGAATCGCCTGTTGATTCGCGAAGCCAGCCGGCCCGGCAACGACTACTGGGCATACGGCGCCAGCAACGGCCTG
This sequence comes from Dyella silvatica, assembly GCF_026283955.1. Lineage (GTDB taxonomy): Bacteria > Pseudomonadota > Gammaproteobacteria > Xanthomonadales > Rhodanobacteraceae > Dyella_C > Dyella_C silvatica. Next base: position 10,439 of record NZ_JAPDPE010000020.1, read on the forward strand.
CCCGCCTTGCGCGAAGCGATCGCGGCGCACGCGTCCGCGATGCGGGCGACTTGCTGCTCGCCCGATCAAGTCATCGTCATCACCAGCACTCAGCAAGCCGTCGAGCTCGCCGGCAAGGTGCTTGCCGATCCAGGAGATCGCGCCTGGGTCGAAATGCCAGGCTATCAACCGGTACAACACTGTTTGCGCGCAGCGGGGCTGCAGGTCGTGCAAGTACCGGTCGATGCGCAAGGCCTCGACGTCGAGGCCGGCCGGCAACTCGAACCGCATGCACGCCTCGCCTACGTCACCCCGGCGCACCAGTACCCGCTGGGTTGCGAGATGTCGCTTGAGCGCAGAAAGGCTTTGCTCAGCTGGGCACAACAGCACGATGCCTACATCATCGAAGACGATTACGACGGCGACTATCGCTATGAAGGCCGCCCCATCGCCTCACTGCAGGGCATCGACGAGCACGGTCGGGTCATCTACGTCGGCAGCTTCAACAAGATTCTTTTTCCCGGCTTGCGGATTGCCTACGTCATCGTGCCCGAGCCGCTCGTCGGCGCCTTCGTCAATGCAAAACATGCAGCGGACGGCCACACTGCCCTGCTCGCCCAAGGCGTGCTCGCGGCCTTCATCAGCGAAGGACACCTGGCACGCCATCTACGCAAGACCCGCGCGGTCTACGATGAGCGGCGACTAGCCTTTCTGGAAGAGGCAAACGTATTGGCCGATGTATTGGATTTCGGCCCCGCAACCGCCGGCATGCACGTCACCGGCCTATTCAAGCCCGGCCACACAGGCCATCTGGACGACCGGGCGATTGCCGTCGAAGGCGCCCGCCTCGGCATCGAAGTTCATCCGCTTTCCAAATACGGTGCTACCGATCGAGGCGGCCTTGTCTTTGGATTCGCCGGCACGTCGCGCGCCGCCACACGCACCGGTCTTCAAACGGTGCGACAGGTGATTGCCTCGTTTCTTCACTCGGCTTGATCAGCTGCGCCTTCGGAACCTAGCCTGCTCGCCACATCGAGCAAGGTCATCAGGATGCAGCCATCCGTGGCTCGGCATGCACTGACCAGAGGTGGCTTTAAGGCGTAGCCCTGGCAGCACGACCCACGGCAAACCAGGAAACACCGCGATACGAATCGGCGACAACCCACGCGCCACCCGCAATCGCCAGGGAAATCACGAACGCCGTCAACGAGGTTCGGTCCACCGGCATCTTCATCAGTGCCGGCCCCCAGACCAGTAAGGTGATGACAGCAAGCATCGCCGCCTCCAGCGTCGCCGCCAGCCGGGGAAAGATCGCCAACAGCACGGCGATGCTGGCCACGATACTGCCCGCGCCGGTCAGGTAGACCCAACCAAGTCCATAAGGCAGCCAGCCGGGCACCATCGCGACGGTCTGTTCGCTATAGAAAAAATGCGCCAGCCCGATCATCGGCAAGGACAACGCGAACAGTAGCCTGGCACTGCGCACACCGTTCTTGCCGGTGAAAAACTTCGCACCGTGACTATCGCCGGCAAGCGCGGCAAATATCACCCATGCCCCCGCCAGGATAACCGCGATCTCGCCGAAACCCAGCCAGGTCGCCTCCATCTTCGGCACCGCCACCACTGCCGGAACCTTCAACAGCACCACCCAAAGCAGCAGATAAATAAAAAGCACATAGGCAGAAAGCCTGGCCGTGGATTTGATCAACAGACCCAGACCGGTAGCAAGCTCGATAGCGGCGCAGGCGTAAGCAAAAAATTGCTGTCCGGGCAAATGCTCAATGGGAATACGCTGCCAGACCAAGGCGAAATCGCCATAGATAAAACCGATGATGCCGAGACTCATCATCACCAGCGCAAACATCACATACGACCATGGCCTCTCCGTTGCGCTTGATAACGCGGCAAAGGAGGAGTTACCGGCGAGAAGCTGGGACGACACTAACGGCGAAGGGTCGGGCGGGGTCGATCGTTGCATACCTTGTCTCCCTTGTTGCGCCATGGCGCATGACAGCGGTGCTGAAAGGTGGCTGAGAATCCCATCTGTTCGGGGGCTCGATGGCACGAAACCAGAACCAGGCACGACTTCACGCGGCAACACGGCCAGCGTGCCGGACTCCCATCCACGCACACTCGCTTTCAGCCATAAGCAGATATCCCCGGCGCTATGCTACTTCGAGTCAGCAAACCAGGTAAGTCACCCAACCGGTGCATCTATAAGCCCGCTCTTGACGATGGGGCCGTCTTCTCAACGAAGACGGCCCTGGCCTATTCACTGCCCAGACCGCAGTCGCACTCACTGCTCACTATGCTGCCGGATAAAATCCGCGATAGCCGGCGCCAGTTCGGGCGCCAACGGAAGTGACGGATTGCTATAGCTCGCCATGTTGGCCTGAACACCTTCCGTGGGCATTTTCCAGACGTGATTCATACCCTGGATCGTCTTGAGCACGATGCCGGGGCGCGCCGCAGCAAGCATCGTGGCGTCGGCCACGCTTACCTGTATATCACTGCTGCCTTGAATCACCATGACTGGCCCTGAAAAACCTTTGAGCTCTTGCACCGGATCAAACGAGAAGACATTAATCAGATAGTTCTGCAAGTCGGGATGGAACAGCTGCTGCAGTGGCGCGGGAAATGCCGCCACGTCGATGCGATGACCGCCACGCAGCGACTCAAGAGCCGAAAGCGCTTGTGCAAGCACCGGCGCATTGGCAGGGTTGGCCTGTAACTGGCTCTTGATGACATCGGCCAGATTTCGCCCGGCCCCCGAGGCGAGGATAAGACCGCACATGCCATCGGGCTTTTTCGCCGCCACTTCGGCGACAAGCGCACCCTCGCTATGGCCAAGCACCCACACACAATCGTTTCCCGTCGTGCTGCGTATCCGTTTGACCCAGGCGCGCACATCTTCCGCATAGCCATCGATGCTTGCGTCATTAGGGTTCCATCCTTGGATGGCGCTACCGAACATACCGCGTTTGTCGATTCTTACCGATGAAATGCCATGACCGGCCAGGGCAGCGGCCAACATGCGATACGGCGCCGCACTCACGCCAAGCCGGTTGTTGCCATCCCGGTCGGTTGGGCCCGACCCTGGAACGATCAGCACGACAGGCGAGCGCCCTGGATGCCCATCCGGGGTTTGCAGCGTTCCGCTGAGCGTGCCCGATGCGATGTGTGTGGTTATCGCCTGCTCGGCGCCTATCGCTGATTGCGTCATCAGTACTGCAGCCAGCGCGATACATAATTTAACGTTTGCCATAAATTTCTCCCGACGTTTCGCTACACCTTGTCATCGGCCCCTGCCCAGCAAAGGCATGGGCCACGGTACGGCTGTCTCAAATGTCCGCACGAGTTTCATATCCGTGATATGCGACGCGAAAGAAAACGTCGAAGCGCTGTTCATTTGAAAAACCGCTTCAAGATCACTTCGATCAAAATGATGCTCACCAACAGAGCAGCGCCAAGGCAGGAAAGCTGCTGTAAAGCATGCTGCTCTGCCGTGATGTACGAGTCATTGCCATGGCTGTTGAGCAGGAAAATAGGCATCGCGTCCCTGGCAGTGGCACCTTCCATAACACGTTGGTCAAAGCGCGCATGGTGACAAAATGCCACTCCCAGCATCGCGCCAGCCAGGGGCGAATTCGATAATTCGAAGTAAAAGCTTCACCCTACGCAAACCTCGCGTTATTGATGACCAGGATCGCCACAGGCCGGCACAGGCATCGCAGTTATTGCAGTGGCGTTTGCGCGGATGCGTTTCGAGCTAGTTCACGACTCACCGTCATCGTCGGCGACGGGTTTGGATTTGGCAGGTTTAAGCCGGCCATTCTTGTGCAGCGCCTGACGCAATACGTATTCGATCTGTGCGTTGACACTGCGCAGCTCGTCATCGGACCAGCGCTGCATCGCCTCCAGCACGCTGGCGCTGATCCGTAACGGGTAGGCTTTTTTATCGTTCGACATGTCGCCTTCAGTTGTGCAGCGTGCCGGTGTTTATGATCGGCTGCGTCGCGCGTTCGCCGCACAACACGACCAGCAAATTGCTGACCATCGCGGCCTTGCGCTCTTCATCCAGATCAACCACGCCCTGACTGCGCAGCTTGTCCAAGGCCATGGCAACGATGCCTACGGCGCCTTCGACGATACGCTGACGCGCAGCGATAATGGCGCCGGCCTGCTGCCGCTGCAGCATGGCCTGGGCGATCTCTTGCGCATAGGCAAGATGGCTGATTCGCGCCTCGATCACCTGCACACCGGCCTTGCCGAGTCGGGTCTGAATTTCTTCGCAGAGGTGGTTGTTGATCTCTTCGCCATGGCTGCGCAGCGACGGCTTGCTGTTGTCATGCGAGTCATAAGGGTAGCTCTGCGCCATTTGCCGCAGCGCCGACTCGCTTTGAATATTGACAAAGTTTTCGTAGTTGTCGACGCAGAACGTCGCTTCGGCGGTATCGATAACCTGCCACACCACCACCGCGGCGATCTCGATCGGATTACCGTCGCTATCGTTGACCTTCAGCTTATTGCTTTCGAAATTGCGCACACGCAGGGAAATGCCCTGCTTGGTGCAAAACGGGTTGGTCCAGCGCAACCCCTCAATCCGTACCGTACCGACGTACTTGCCGAAGAGCTGCAATACCAGCCCCTTGTTCGGAGCGACCTGAAACAGGCCCTTGAGCAACAGCACGGTCAATGCGTGGACAAACACACCCACCACGGCCAACCAGCTCTCTGAACTATCTGCGCCGCCAACGACATACAAACCCACACCGCCCAGCGCCAGTACAAGGCATAGACCGATGACAGGAATACCGGCAATGGAAAAACCGTTTCGCTCGTTCATGACTAACCCTCCCTCAGATGGGAAAATTAGATATCAAAGTGATATCTAAATGCAAGTGCCGATCGAGAGGATTTCGGCAACCGCAAAAACTTGCCGGCCGGCGGAAACCATGATCAACGCGCCGCCCGCGCCCTCGGGCAGCGTCAGTCATCCAGCGGATGTAGCGCACTACTGGTCCTGTTCTCGCCACCAAGGCACATGCCCATACAGGTCTTCCTGATGAAGGTATGCCATCCCCATCCACCGGTTGCGCACCGAGGGCATGCAAGCATGGCGATGCGACAACCTCTGTGCGCACCCGTCGCAAACCTCCGTTCGCCGCATAGCTATTCGTCGATAGGTGATCGCGAGCAGACTTTCGCTTGCAGGCGCTTGCACAACACATGCCGTGCGATTAACCTGCGCCTCCTTTCCCTTCACCTGCGCGAGGTCTCGAGAGCTATGAATGTTCAAATCCTGATCCTCGCCGGGTCGACGCTGCCGCTGTAATCATCGGCCGACCAACTTCAAGGTTGGTCCACCCATTGCGTTGAACCCTGGCATTCCGTTCGACTCCCTCGCGGGACGTCGATGCGTTTCATTGCGCCTCAAGGGTTCTCCATGCCAACTCCGTTTTTCTCCCTGCACCAGCTCGGCTGGCGGCCAGGCTACGCTCAACAACTAACCATCGAGGATTTCGAAGCCGGCTACCCGGCTCGGGTCGCCGGGGTGCACCGACATGGATTGACCGTGCTGTCTTCGCGCGGCACCGCCCTGGTGACACTGCCCTCGCATCGAGCCGCATCGTCGGAAACCGCCATCACCGTCGGCGATTGGGTACTGATCGAGCAACACGCAGATCGCGTGCTGCGCCTGATCGAGCGGCAGTCATTAATGGTCCGAGTGGCCGCCGGCGGCGAGCACCGCCTGCAATCGATCGCCGCCAATCTCGACAGCTTGTTTATCGTCACGTCGTGCAATGACGACTTCAATCCATCGCGCCTGGAACGTTATCTCGCGCTGGCCTTCGAGGCCGCCGTGACGCCGGTCATCGTGCTCAGTAAAGCCGACACCAGCGACGACGCTATGGCATACGTCACCGAGGCTCGGCAGATCGCTCCCGGCGTCGCCATCTTGCTGGTCAATGCCACGGATGCAACCTCCGTGACGCAACTGCATCCCTGGTTGCAAAGCGGGCAAACCGTGGCCTTGGTCGGCTCCTCCGGGGTAGGCAAGTCGACGCTGACTAACCGGCTTGTCGGCAACACGCTGCAGCTGACCGCGGCGATCCGCGAAGACGACGCCAAAGGCCGGCACACCACCACTGCTCGTGAAATGTATGCACTTGCCTCGGGGGCATGGCTCATCGATACACCCGGCATGCATTGGCGCGGCCCATGCCGGGGTAAGCGCGGTCTTTGACGATATTGAAACCCTGGCGGCGCAATGCCGCTTCAGCGATTGCCATCACCAGCATGACGAAGGCTGTGCCATCACCAGTGCGGTAGCCGACGGTCGGCTGGACTCTCGCCGTTTCGCCAGTTACCTCAAGCTGCAACGCGAGGCCGCCCAGGCAGCGCTCAGCGCAAGGGAACGCCATGAGCGAAATCGCCAGTTCGGCGCGATGTCCCGCCATGCCATGCGAGCCAAGCGCGATAGACAAGGACGTTGATACGCGCCGACGTAACAGGCTGGTGTGGGGTTCTGCCAAGAGCCCCGCACCGACCTTATGCTGAGCGGCGGCGACGAGGCTATCCACTTGCGTGCGGTGCCTCACCCACCAGAAGTCACGAATAAAAGCTCCGCCGGTTATGGCGTAATAACGACCATCCCGATAAACAATTAACCCACTAGAGCCCGCATGATCATCCTTGGATGATCTCAACCAAGCGACGGTGGATTGATCCACAGATAACCGTGGCAAGGTGCGCCCGTTTTCAGTGACCCGCCTATCGCCCGTGCCTCCAATACCGCACAGGCATTATGCACAGCGCCAAGATAAACCCACGCTACCTCATGGAAACAAACCATCACGGGCATACCGAGCAGCGGAAAATAATAATGCCCTGGCAGGAAATGGCGCGGCATGAGTAGAACAAGCGTATGGCCGACAGGCCGTAAATCCCCTGCCCCTGGCTCTCGACCAAAGCGGCACGACGGCATACTGTCAAAAAAATCCTCGGCGCGGCCTGCTAAAACATGGCAGGAATACGCTGCCAACATCATTTTCCAATAATCACCTAAATCGCACCATGCATAAAATACAAGAACTTTCGAACGATTAATTTCAATCGTTATGACATGGCAAGTAAAACCTATCGTTTATTGACACATTCTAGACATCTTTTATGCGTCACTTCTGCTGCCTTTTAAGCATAAGATAAGTCCCGATGGCTTGGGACAAGGCCGGGCCAAACATAGTCGTCAAAGGGGATTAACCGCCACATTTTTGATGAGCTCCTGATCCGTCAGGGCATGGGGCTTGGCTGCCCGATGCCAGCCGTCGGCACCCAGTCCGCCCCGGCGATCTCGAATGTCAAAAATGTTGCGGGGCCGTCGCCATCAGCAACACCTGACCCTATGCCGGGCCAGGCCTACAAGCGAATACATCAGGGGGCACAGCATGGTTCGTTTTACTCGTCGCGAATTTCTAGTCACCGCCGCATCGGCCTTGGGCGCCGCGGCTTTTCCACTGACCTCATCGTGGGCGTCACCAGTGCCGCCGGTAAAGCCGCGGCCAACGGCAAAATACACCCGTCACAATGTCGCCAGCCCTGAAGGCCAGAAGATGCTGGCCAGCTATGCCAAAGGCGTCGAAGCGATGCTGAAGCTTCCGGCCGATCATCCGCAAAACTGGTTCCGTAACGCCTTCGTCCACCTCATGGATTGCCCACACGGAAACTGGTGGTTCTATGCCTGGCATCGCGGCTATGTCGGCTATTTCGAACAAACCATCCGCGCATTGAGCGGCAACGACCAGTTTGCGATGCCTTACTGGGACTGGACCCAGCATCCGGAAATTCCCAGCGGCATGTTCGACGGCGTGCTCAGCCCGACCGACCACGCCTATGAACCCTATACCGGCAACCTGGCTGTATTCAGCTCGTTTATCAAGCCGACCTTGAGCGGCTATTGGGATCGCCTTTCGCCCGCGCAGCGCACCCAATTGGATGCCCGCGGCTATCCGACTTTCGATGACCTGTGGAACGATGTCACCGGTTACAGCGTTGCCGTCAAAGCGGGGATTTCCGGCAACGAATCCTTCGCCACCACCTGCGCCGCCCGTTATCTTTCGCGCAGCAATCCCAAACTCGATCCCAAGACCACCTACGACGTGTCGCCGTTTGTCGTTCTCTCGGGCCTGGCGCCCATCGACTTTTACAACGACGAAACCCTGCAGAGCTTCTCCAGCTCCAAAACGCCGTCGCATAACACCCCGCCAAGCGGTGCGACCAAGTTCTGCATTATCGAGGGTTTCCCGCACAACAAAGTTCACAACTGCATTGGCGGCGTGGGTCCGCTCGATCCGGGGCCATACGGCAACATGACCAACTTTCTGTCGCCGATCGATCCGATCTTCTTCCTGCACCATGCGAACATCGATCGACTGTGGGACCTGTGGACCCGCAAGCAGAAGCATTGGAACCTGCCTTACCTGCCCACCGGCAAAGATCTCGAAGACCTGGCCAACGAGCCCTTTTTGTTCTACGTCGACGGCAAGGGCAACCCCGTCGGCCCCAGCAAGGCGGGCGACTATTTCAACACCGAAGCGTTCGACTACGACTACACCCCGGGGTTTGGCGAAGCCATGCTGCAGTTGCGCGGCCCGCTGCTTAAAGCCGCCCAGGTGGAACCGCTCAGGGGCACAGTGAGTGCCAACGCCGGGTCTGTCTCGGTACCGAGCGACTTGATTCAAAGCCATCTGGCCAACATGCAGCAGAAGCCGCTGGTCGCCGAAGTCACCTTGCCGCGACCCGATGGCGTAGCCACTGCGCGTGAGTTCGATGTGCTGGTCAATGCACCCGAAGGCGTAACCCAGGTATCGGCCGACAGCCCCTACTACGCGGGTACCATCGCCTTCTTTGGCCCCATCATGGCGGGTATGAAGATGTCCACCGAAACGACCTTTGCCATCCCGCTGCCGAAGACGCTACGCGCATTCAGCGGGTTGGGGGCGGCCAAGGCCACCACGTTGAACATCCGGGTGGTGCCATCGGGCGGGCAAGGCGGCACCGCGCCGACCCTGCAGGCCATTTCGATCAAGGCCCTGTAAAACCATGCGCCTGCCCGCCGTTGCATGCCTGTTGTTTGCGCTGATGGCGCAGAACGGGCATGCCGCGGCGGAGCAGGTCATCACCCTGCCGTTGCCGCATGCACTGCAAGTGGGCGACACCGCCTGGATCCAGGTGCAGGTCGGCGTCATCGGCCCCGGCCAGGAAATCGAGCTGACCACCGCCTCAGGCCGCGAGCTCGGCGTCATTTCACCGTACGGCGTGCGCTTAGGGCAAGCATCCGGTATCTATACGCTGCCCGTGCCCGCCGATGCGATCCGCGATGATCGAATCGCGCTGCGGCTGACGATAACCCAGGCCGGCACCGCCGCACGCGCGCCGACGATGCAAGAAGTACGCAGCGTCAAGCTCATTCTCAACCGCGATTCGCACTGAAGCGGAAGGCGCTTGAATCAGTCATGCATCGCTTGGCGGCCAAACCGCCGGTAATCCACCGCGATGATTGTCACGCGAATTATTTGACGACACCCGCCGCAACTGACTAGCCTATGCGCCAAGATTATCGGCACTGATTGCCGACCCCAGCAAAGCCCTCCGCTTAACGCGAGGGCTTTTTTGTTGCTACCGCCCATGAAAAGCTCTCCCTGCTTGCAGCGAGGGCTTTTTTGTTTCGCGTCTTGCACTCAAGGTGACATCGCCATGAATCAGCCCACCCATCCGTCACAAACCGCTTCCAGTGCCAGCCTCACGGAAGCGAAAGCCAGCACCGCCGCAACACCCATAGACTTGCCGCAGCGACGCAAAGCCCGCGTCCATCTCATCGTCGGCCCGGTCGGCGCAGGAAAATCGACCTACGCCTTGCAACTGGCTCAGCAACACAACGCCGTGCGTTTGAATCTTGACGACTGGATCGCCGAACTCTTTAGCCAGGATCGTCCGCATGAAGACACCATGGCTTGGTATATCGAACGCACTAGGCGATGCCTCAGGCAAATCTGGAAGATCAGCCAAAGCCTGATCGGCGTGGGCACCGATGTCGTGCTTGAGATCGGCCTGATCCAGCGGCATGAACGTGAAGCCTTCTGCGCTCAAATAGACGAGCAAGCCATCGACCTCACGCTTTATGTGCTGGATGCGCCCAGAGATATTCGTCGCCAACGCGTGCAGCAGCGCAATGCCGAAAAGGGCGCGACGTTCTCGATGGTCGTACCCGCCGAGATTTTTGAACTCGCCAGCGACCTATGGCAGCCGCCGATGGCAGCGGACTGCGCTGGCCGCGATGTGCGCTTCGTCGAGCTGGAGTGAAACACCGCAGGGACAGCCACTGACCTGCGCAGCGACCATGTCAGGCGGCGCCAGGGCAAATAGCAAAACGTGACGAGCCCTTCGTGGGGAAGATCCGATCAAACGGAATGGCCGGGCTTCGATCGACACCTCGTCAGAAACGCAATTGCGAGATGAAGGCACGACCGGTCGGCCCGGGAAGCGCGTCCTTGCGATAAACCACGTGCATGGGAAGAAACACATCGCGGGCAATCCCCTCGACGTTGATCTTCACTAAAGCTCCCGCGTCGAGATCCTTCTTGACCATATGCAAGGGCATATGTCCCCAGCCCAATCCCGCGTTCAAAAAAGCGTGCTTGGCACCGAGGTCGGCGAGGCGCCAGGTGAGTGGCGAGAGCACGCCGAAAGTCCTGCCGTCAGACAACGGTGTGCGATCGGTAAGCACTAGCTGTATCTGCTTCTCGACCAGCTTTTTGCTGACCACCCCCTTGTGCTTGGCCAACGGATGCGATGGCGCCACCACGGTGATAAAGGGCAGATCGATCAGCGGCTCCGCGGCAAGCTCATCGGGTATCACCGGCAGCGAGCCCACGATGCCGATGCGGCACACCCCATCCATCACGGGCCGGATCACCCCGCCCAGCGCCTCCACATAAACGCGCAAGGGCGTATTGGGAAAAAACTCGCGGCAATAACCGGCGGCACGGGTAAGCCCTTCCATCGGATACATCACGTCCACCGCCACCGAGAGTTCGGGCTCCAAACCCTCTTTCATGGAACGCGCGCGCGCCTTGAAGCCATCCATCTGATCGGCCACGCCACGCGCCTCGGTCAGCAGCGCCACGCCCACTTCCGTCAGCTTGGGAAAGCGCTCCCTGCGATCGAACAGCGTCACGCCTAGCTGGGCTTCGAGATTCAGCAGCGTCTGGCTCACCACCGATTGCGCGCGCCGCAGCTTGCGGCCGGCGGCGGAAAAACTGCCCTCTTCGGCGGCGGCAATGAAGGTGCGCAGCTGGTCCAGCGTGACGGCGTCAAGCATATGTATCGTCCAAAACGATAGATTGAATCGAAATATATAGGCTATTCGGATGCATGGACAAGGCCTAGCCTTTCTCCATCGCAGACGAGGACGCCCCCATGAACGCTGTTGCTTCCCTTCTATCGCCATCCGTACCGACCGCCGAGCGGGTGACCACGCCACGCAAGATCCGTACGGTCACCACCGGTTATCACCACGGCCCGATCACCCGCCTGGTCAGCCCTTCCGATCTCGGCCAGTGGATCAAGCCCTTTGTGTTCCTGGATGCCGGCGTGGTGCCGCCATCGAGTCAACCCTTGTTCGGCATCCATCCGCAGTCGGGCATCGCCACCTTGACGGTCGTACTGGAAGGCCAACTGGCCTACGAGGACACCACCGGCAAGCAAGGCGAAGTGCTGGCGGGTGGCCTGGAATGGATGAAGGCGGCGGGCGGGGTCTGGCACGACGGCTACGTCACCGGCCATACGCCGATGAAGCTTTTCCAGCTCTGGGTCGCCTTGCCACCGGAGCTGGAAAACGGCAACCCGGAAAGCCAATACATCGCACCCGAAGATGTCCCCAGCGTGGGTCCGGTGCGCGTTCTGCTTGGACACTACCAGGGCACGAGCAGCCCGATCCGTTCACCCGCCGGCATCACCTATCTGCATGTGCGCCTGAAGGCCGGCGAGCACTGGCGCTTTCAGCCAAAGCCCAACGAGACCGTGGCGTGGATGGCCTTGCACCAAGGCACGAGCACGATGCCTGAAGGCCTCAACGCCGGCGACCTGGTCATCTTTGAAGAAGATGAGCATGCCATCGACATCGTGGCCCATGACGACATGTCCTTTGTACTCGGCGCCGCCGTCAAACACCCCTACCCCTTAGTCATGGGCAAGTACTCCGTCCATACCAACGCTCGCGCTCTCGCCCAAGGCGAAGCGCAGATCGCCAGCATCGGCCGCCAGCTACGCGCTGTCGGCCGCCTGAAGTAAATCCAGTCCATCGATTTCACCGACTCCATCACCTCAAAGAGAGAGAAACCATCATGAACACCAAGATCGAAACCGCTAGCTACAGCACCGCCACCGGCCGTGCCGAAGCCACCTCGAAGCTGACCCTGAAGAACGCCACCGAGCTGCTGGGTCGCGTACTGATCGTCGGCCTGTTCCTGCTCTCCGGCGTGGGCAAGATCAGCGCCTATGCCGCTACCGCCGGCTACATGGCTTCCGTCGGCGTGCCCGGCGCGGTACTTCCGCTGGTCATCGCCACCGAAGTGCTGGGTTCGCTGGCCATCATTCTGGGTTGGAAAACCCGCATCGTTTCGTTCCTGCTGGCAGGCTTCACCTTGCTCACCGGCATCCTGTTCCACAACCACTTCGCCGATCAGATGCAGATGATCATGTTCCTGAAGAACGTATCGATCGCCGGCGCCTTCCTGCTGCTAACCGTCCATGGCGCGGGCCCGATCAGCCTCGACCACAAGTCGCGCTAATCCCTCACTCCCATCCCATCGACCATCCCATCGACGACTCACCAGGAGACCTCTCATGAGCTACGCCATTATCGGATCAGGCGCCATTGGCAGCGCCCTCGCCACACAGTTCACCCGCAGCAAGATCAAGACCGTCATCAGCAATCGTCGCGGAGCCGCCTCACTGGAAGACGCAGCGCAAGCATTCGGTACCAGCGTAAGTGCCGCGGAAACCGCCGACGCTCTCGATGCGGAAGTGATCATCCTCGCCATCCCGTTCGATTCGGTAGGCGAAGTCGCCAAACTGCGCCATGACTGGTCCGGCAAGATCGTGGTGGATGCCACCAATGCGATCGAGTTCCCCGCCTTCAAACCGCTGGATCTTGGCGGGCGCCCCTCCAGCCAGGTCGTGGCGGCACAGTTCAACGGCGCCAAGATCGTCAAGGCGTTCAATACGCTGCCAGCCGCCGTGCTCACGGAGGAGCCGCGGCGCAGCGATGGCAATCGTACGATTTTCGTTGCAGGCGATCACGCCGATGCCAACGAGCAGATCGCCTCGCTCGTCACCTCGCTCGGCTTCAGCCCCATCACCTTGGGCAAGCTTGCCGAAGGCGGTTTGCTGCAGCAGTTCGGCGGCGCGCTGGCGATACATAGCCTGATCAAGCAACGCCAGGGCAAGCTGCCACATGCCTGAGCAGGGACTCGGAAAGATCGTTGCGCTGACCCGCGCCAAGTACCTGGGACGACCCAGCGGCAAATCGCCGCTGGGTTTACTCATGAACCCAGCTCAATGCTCCTTGAGCTGAATGTCTTTCAGCAACAGATCGAGCTTGGGCTTCATCGCGTCCTGCGGCTGGGTACCGGCCATCACGTAGTACACCGAGTACAACACGTTGGATGCGGCATCCCCGGCCGGCGCGGCGATATTGGTTTCGCCATCGGTGGTGTAGGCCACGCCCTCGTAAGGGTGGCGGCGCTTTGCCAACTTGTCCCAATAGCTCTTGAAGCCGTCGTCCATATCGTTAGGCGGAACGACATTGCGTTCGATATGCACGCGGTCCGGGTCGTGCACACTGGCCTTCATCGACAGCGTGTTCACATCCCACACGACTTTGCCATGATCGGGCAGAAACCCGGTACCCACGGTCAGCGTGCTGTCCGGCTCGATCTTCTGCAGCTCTGGCGTAAAGGCAAAGGCCAGCCGCTTCGAGGCATAGCTGAAGCGATGCTGGTAGTCGATATCGATATGGATGTCCTTAAACCCGGCAGGCAACAGCGCGGTGTTCTGTAGATAGTCTTTCCACTGTGCCAGGGTGCCCGAGTAACCCACCGAGACGAAGTCGGTAAGCGTACGCAGGTCAGCCGTATTGTCATAACTTTGCCCCGGCAAAGCGAACCGCAGCAGCATCGCGTAGCCATTCGGTACCGGCAGCGAGTAAGTGACGATCTTGGCGTTGGCATACGGCATCGTCCATACACGCAGTTGCCAGCGACGCTGCCATTGATCCGTATACACCGTGTCGGTCAGCGGCTTGCCCAGCGAGGTAATGCGGATCTTCTCCGAACCCACCTCGCGCGTGAAGATGCCCAGTTTGCATAGCTGTTCGGCAAGCGCGGCCGGATCGTTGTAAAGCTTGCTGGCCGGCAAGGTATCCGGACGGCGCAGGTGCAGAAAGAAGGTGTGGTTCAACACCCCGGTTTCTACATAGCCGTTCGCGGCCAGCGACATGACATTGCCTTCCTTGACGTTCAAGCTCCAATCGCCAGTGCTGTTGCGCGTAATCAGCGCGGGCAAGCTATTCATCCAGGACCCGCCATACAGCAGCCGGTTCGAGCCGTCGCCGTGCGGGAACAATTTGTCGGCATCCTTGGCCAGGATTTCCTTGAGCTGCGCGTCCACGTAATCGTCGAACCGCTTCTGGTACGCGCTGTAGAAATCGGCGAGGCCGAGCGGCAGCGCGAAATTGCTCTTGATCTGGTTGCTCAGCGTCGTGCTGAAGATGTCGAGCTGATAGGTCACGCGCTTGTCGATCACCGCCTGGCCGGAAGGTGCATTCAACACATCGCCGATCTGCAGCGCATAGTTGAGATTCTCGTTGGCCGATTTCATCAGCACCACGCCGATGACCTTGCCCTCTTTGCTGAGCAACGGGCCACCACTGTTGCCGGGCGAAGCGGCGGCAGAAAAGCGCATCCACTTCCAGACGCCGTCTTGCTGTTCTGGCGTATCGGAGGTGTACAGGCCATCGCGAATCACCACGCCGGTGCCCAGCGCATTGCCGACGGCATAAACCTCTTGATTGAGTACCGGCTTGGTGTCGACTTCCAGCGGAGCAGGCGCAGGATCGCCAATGAGCGAGAACACCACGAAATCGCGGCGCAGGTCGAACTTCTCTACTTTGTCGATTGCATAGACATGGCCACTGGCATCACGCAGCGAAGGCTGCCCCCACAGGCTATCCACGCCGGCCAGCAACACATGGCCCGCGGTGATATAGCGATTGTGGCCAATCGCGAAGGCGGTGCCGATGGAGTAGTACTTGTCATTGCGCTCCTGAAAAGGGAGCAGATCCAGCGGCAGGGGTTTTTCGTAAGTCAGCGGATCGTCGACCGGCTTGGCCGCCACCACCTCGAAGGTAGCGCCCTGAATCTTTGGCAGCAGGGACGCATCCAGGCTCGCGGCATGCACCGCGAACACCGCCGTCAAACTGAGCAACACCATGGCTCCACGCAGCACCGCCAAGGCCATTCCATTAGCCCGCCCCAAGCATTTCATCGTTTTGGACATATGCATCCCATGCATGAAAGCCGCCGCCGGCACCCCCACCGGGCATCCTGCTCGCGACGGATCGCGCATCATGGCATGGGTCTGGCGGGCGCTACTACTGGCCATAGGGCAGTGACGGCGCTATTTCTTGCGCCCCTGCAATGGCGCGACAAGGACGTCCCTAAATAGATGTCTGTTTCAGGCGGTAAAGCGAAAGCGCGCCCATCTCGACACGAGCTTTGATACGCCCGCCGACCAGGCGCATGTCATCCCGCCCAAAAACCTGCACTGCCGCCCTCGCCTGATAGCGGACATGCACTGTCCGCTGTCCGTGCCATGTCCGGACAAACACCTGCATCGTCCGCGGACAGTCGACACCGCCGCAGGGACAACCAGGATGATGGCTTAAGAATGCGGCCTGCCGAGGATCTGAGCTGTTGGCACGGCCTTTGCCATAGATACCTCGAAAGCTTCATTTCCCACTTACGGAGTACTGCCATGAAATTCGAGACCTTGATGCTGGAAAGCCTGCTGGCCGTCTGCATGTTGCTCTGCGCGCTGACCATGGGCGCCATGCTTGGCTAACCCACCGCTGCCATAAATATCGCCATCTGCTCGCAGCGATGGCGACCTGGGTCAACCCGAGCACCGCTCACAGCAGACTGCCGCTCCTCAGCCAACGCGCACTCAGCGGCAACGAGCTCAGGCAGCCAGATTATCTCCACCCCAGCTTATGTAAGGATGCCTTATGCGAATCGCTTTCCGTGCCGCAGCCAGCCTGGTTCTACTGCTGACGTGCGCGCCGGCATTCTGCCTGGACACCACGCTGCCGATTCCCGCTAATGGGGTGATCGGCACCGACGAAGCCATGCTTTCGCCCGAATACTGGGTGGCCAAATCGCCGGCGCCAAACAAGCTGATCCTGGATGCTGCACAGCTCAACGCACAAAACGCGCAGCTGTTTCAGTCGGATCGTTCCGTGTATGACCTGCGCAAGCTGGGCTCCACGCTGACCCGCCAGCAAATCCAGGGCTGGATCAGCAAAGTATCCAAGCCACCGACACAACCGCTCTTCGATGCCAAGGATCAGCCACTGCCGCCCTCGACCATCGACGCGGTGGTCGCCAATATCGGCCTGGACAAAATCCCCGCGGTGACTTCAGTGCGCTACGGCATGGCCGTACACCGCGTGTCGCTGCGCAACTTCCCGACCAGCCTGCGCGCATTTCCCGGCAAGGGGCTGCAAGATTTCGAGCGCTTCCAGGAAAGCACGATCTTTCCCGGCGACCCGGTGGTGATCGCCTATACCAGCGTAGACGGCGAATATTTTTTTATCGTCAGCCCACACTATGCCGCGTGGGTTGAGCGCAGCGCGATCGCCGAAGGCCGCGCCGACCAGGTGCTCTCCTATGCGGACAAAACCCCCTACCGTGTCGTGACCGGCGACAAAGTGCGCACCGTATTCACGCCCGAGGCACCGGCTGTATCGGAGCTGCAACTGGACATGGGCGCCCGCATACCGCTGGCCAACGTCGCCCTGGACCAGCCGGTAAACGGACAAGGCGCCTATGCGTCGTGGACGCTGGAACTGCCTACTCGCGCAGCGGATGGTTCGCTGCAATTCCAGCCCGCACTATTGCAGCGCAGCGTCGACAGCTCCGCCGACTACCTGCCATTGACTCAGGCCAATATCATTCGCCAGGCGTTCAAGTTTCTCGGCGAGCGTTATGGCTGGGGCCATCTTTATAACGGCCGCGACTGCAGCGGTTTCGTCAGCGACGTCTATCGCAGCATGGGCGTTCAAATGCCACGTAATACCGGCGACCAAGCCAGCAGCCCGGTCTTTCATCACCAGCTGTTCACCGCCAAGGACAGCCACGAGCTGCGCATGAAAGCCCTCGCCGGGGCGCAGGTTGGCGACCTGATCTACATCCCGGGCCACGTCATGATATTTCTCGGCAGGATCGACGATCAGCCGTATGTCATCCAGGATGTCGGCGGCCTCGTCTTCAAGGATGGCAGCGGCAAGATGCGCTGGACCAAGACCAACGAAGTCTCCGTAACACCCTTGCTGCCACTGCTGGTCGACGAGAAACTCTCCTACGTCGATGCAATGGTCAGCCTGGTGCATATCGGCCGGTAATCGACTGGCCTAGCTGCGCCTCAAAGCCATGGGCGATGCGCGACCTGGCATCGTCGGGTCACGCATACTTTCGTTCCGCCCAACACTTGGCATGCACTCGTCCACCCCAGGAGCTTGCGGTTATCGTCACCCACTACACCCTGCGGCATCCCCGCTGCCCTTGCTGTAACGGCGAGGGGAGTTTGATCCTTGCCTGTTGCGCGGATTGCCAGGCAGTGTTTGGTGTCTGCGATGAAACCGGCCAGATGGTCGATTTGCAGCGGCTGACACTGATGCCTTTCAGCTGCCCTGCTTGCACAAAGATCTTTACCAACTTCAACAGTATGTCGCTAGCCTCGCTCGACGAAATACACAAGCTTGGCTATCTCGATAGCGAGGTATCGCCCGGGCATGGTCAGCCCTTCAATTAGTTCGCGACGTTACCCATCATCGTAACGACTCAGCGCTCGGGCCAATGCCAGGCGGGCTCGTCAAGCGGGCGCTGACCGACGATGCGTGTCTGGCTAAGATCTTTCTCAAGTGAAATGGTGTTGCAATCGGGCACCTCTTCCAGCGCTGCGATAAGGCGAGCAGCATGCGATACCACCCAGACCTGGCTACGCCTGGATGCCTGCACGATTAATCGCGCCAAGGCCGGCAACAGGTCGGGATGCAGGCTGGTTTCCGGTTCGTTCAACACCATCAAAGGCGGCGGGCGTGGCGTGAGCAGGGCGGCAATCCATAACAAGTAACGCAAGGTGCCATCGGAGAGTTCCGCCGAAGACAACGGGCGCAGCAAGCCATGCTGGCTGAACATCAGGCCGAAACGACCGCTATCGGTGGTGACCTCGACCGTGGCGCCGGGGAAAGCATCTTCCACCGCCGAATCCAGCGCGTACTCATCGCCAATCTCGCGAATGGTCTGCCATGCCGCGGCGAGGTCGCGTCCGTCATGACTCAACACTGGCGTGCGTGTTCCCAGTTGTGACCAGCGCGCCGGGGCGTCGGCGTCAGAACGAAAATGATCGTAAAAGCGCCAGCCGCGGATCGATTCGCGCAAGCTCATCACCTCGGGCGCGCGCTCGGGGTCGGCGACCTGGGTAAACATGCTCTCGAACGTATTCATGTACTCGGCCACGACTCGCCAACTGCGGCCATCGCGCACACGCACCAATGGCCCGCGCCGATCCACCAATAAGTTCGCTGGCCGCAAAAACGGACCGGCCCAGATTGCCTCGCGCTTGATCTCGGGATCGAGCGTGAACGCCGACGGCGGCGATGCCGCTGGCATGGGTGGCGCCGGTAGCCCCAGGTCGATGGCATAGCCAAAGTCCTCGCCCGCAAAACCCATCTTGAGTGCTACCGGCTCCTGTCGTGGCCCGCCCTGGACCGGCACCTCGCGCAGCTCCATCCGCCGGCTGATCTTTTCCGGCCCAGCCCACAAAGTCGAAGGCAAACCGCCTTCGCGCGCCAGCGCATTCACCACCCCGCCCTGCGCCGTCTCTGCCAACAAGCGCAGGGCACGATACAGATTGGATTTACCGCTGCCGTTGGCGCCGGTGACCAGGTTCAACTGCCCCAGCGGCAACGTCAGTGCGCGCAGCGAACGATAGTTGGCGATCGCCAACGTACTCAACATGGCTGAAATCCTTATCGAGAAACCAAGTTGGCCCTTTTACCATTTTTAAGCGCCGTGCTTGTGTCCACAGTGCAGCGACGCCCAATAACCCCTGGCTCACCTGCCCATCGGCATGGTTCAGCGCGCGAGCAAACGAATCATGCGATCGGCGAAACCCTTGTATGGCGGCTTGATTTTGTCTGACAACGGCCAGCGCGACTGATGCAGTACCGGCATCATCTTGCTCAGCGCGGCGAAGCCGTCACGGCCATGATAATGACCCATACCGCTGGCCCCCACACCACCGAATGGAAGGCTATTGCAGGCATTGTGGAGCAGCGTTTCATTAATGCACACGCCGCCGGCCACGACCTGGGCCAACAGCTGTTCGGTCTCCGCGCGATTGCGGCTGAAGTGATATAGCGCCAGCGGGCGATCATGGCTATTGATGTAGCCGATAGCTTCGTCCAGCGTCTTATAGCTTTTGATCGGCAGGATCGGCCCAAAGATTTCTTCTTGCATCAACCTGGCGTCATCGCTGGGATCGATGACCAGGGTCGGCGGCAGCAAGCGCTCGGCCTGGGCACGGGCGGGGTCCTTCAGCTCGGCCAGCGGAATCACCTCGATGTTGCGCGTCTTGGCATCGTCCAGATAACCACGCAGGCGTTGATACTGCGGCTCATTGACGATGCGGGTGTAATCCGGATTGCCATCGAGCTCGGGATAACGCCGCGCCACTTCCGCCCGCAGCGCCTGCACCAATTCATCGCGGCGCGCTTCGGCTACCAGTACGTAATCGGGCGCGATGCAGGTCTGCCCGGCGTTGAGCAACTTGCCGGTGGCCAGCCGCCCCGCCGCCTCGGCGATGGGAAAATCGTCGCCGATCACCGCTGGCGATTTGCCGCCCAGCTCCAGCGTCAACGGCGTCAGGTTGGCCGCAGCCGCCGCCATGACTTTGCGGCCCACTGCGGTCGAGCCGGTAAACACCAGATGATCGAACGGCAGCCCGGCAAAGGCAGCGGCGACATCCGCGCCGCCCAGCGCTATCGCAACACGTTCGGGCGGAAACACTTCGCTCAGCAACTCACGCAGAAACTCACTGGTTCGCGGGGTGTGCTCAGAGGGCTTGAGATAAACGTGATTGCCCGCGGCAATCGCCGTCGCCAACGGCACCAGGGCCAGATTGACCGGGTAATTCCACGGTGAAATCACCCCGACTACACCTACCGGCACGTAGCGCACTTCGACGCGCGCCGGCCACAAACGCCAGCCGGCACTGCGGCGTTCAGGGCGCATCCATTGGCGCAGATGCGCCAGCATGTGATCGATTTCGGTCAACACCGTCATGCCTTCGCCGATCAGGCTTTCGTGCCTGGAACGATGTCCGAAGTCGGCGCTGATCGCCGCCGCCATATCGTCCAGCCGCGCCTTGTAGGCGCTGCGCAGGCGCTGCAGGTCGTCGCGGCGCTGGGTGTAATCCGGTCGCTGGGCGCCCCATGCGCTACGTAGTTGCTGCAGGGTCGGGGCTAGCGTGACAACAGGAGTGGTAGCGGCGATATCCATGGAAGTTCCTGACAGTAGGCAAGATCTGCGGCGAGGCGCCCAACATAGCCGGCTTGCGCCTCGAATGCCTGCAACTTAGGCCACCGTAGCCCGGGATATAAGGACGAAACAGGTCAATTGGCGAGAATGCTGCGCTGCAGAGGGCCGAGGGAAAAAAGCCGGCGTAGCATGGGGACAATCACGGCCACTATGGGTTTAAACGTGCCACGTCCCAAGCTCGACCCGTACCAGTTCGCTCCCGAGATCGCCCCCTTGGCCCTGGCCGAATTGGCTGGGCTGGTGAACGAGCTCGGTGTATCGCCCGAGCAATTGTGCGCCGATGTCGGCATCAGCAACACCGATATGTGTGCCGGCGAGTTAGTCTCCAACCGTCAGGTTGCACGGCTGATCCGCCGCGCCATCCAGTTGACCGGCCGCAGCGACCTCGGCCTCGAAGTGGGCAAGCGCCAAAACATCAGCCATTTCGGCCTGCCCGGCTTTGCCATGACCGCCATGCGCACCTTCGGCGAAGCGGTGGAACTGGGCCTGCGCTACCAGGGGCAAAGCGGCGGATTGATGGATGTAACCTCCGAATTCGACGATCAATTCGCCGCATTGCTGGCGCAATCGCGTACCAGCGACCTGGTGGTAGAGACCTTTGTCGTCGAAGAGCTGTTCGCCAGCGTGATGGTGCTGGTGCGCATCCTGCTCGGCGAAGGCTATCGTCCGCATGCCATCGAGCTGGCCTACCCCGCGCCGCCGCACGCGGCACGCTACGCTGAAATCTTCAACTGCCCGATCAGGTTCGGCCAGCCACGCCACCGTGCGCTGTTTCCACGCCAGTGGTTTACCTTGCCATTGACCAGCCATTCCCCCGTCGCCGCCGCAGAGCTTCGCGCCTTGCTCGAAGCGCGCGCGCGCAGACAGCAAGCGCCCAATACCGTGACGGCCATCGAGCATGTACTACAGCAGACCGGCAACGTCGCCATGTCGGTGGAAGAAGTCGCCGCGGCACTGGGCCTGAGTACGCGTACTCTGCGTCGGCGCTTGACCGAGGCCGGCACCTCGTTTCGCGCCCTGAGCGAACGCCTGCGCTCGCAGGAGGCGCAACATTTATTGCGCGACGAAGGCATGACCGTCGCCGAAGCCAGCGAGCAGCTCGGCTTTAGTGATGCGCGCGCATTCCGGCGCGCCTTCAAGCGCTGGGTCGGCGAAGTGCCGGGCGCCATCCATGCGTATGTTGGACTAAGGCCTCAGTGGTTTCGAGCCTGCGCTATGTCCGATAGATCGTCCTCTTCCGTAGCCGACGAACCCGTGCGTTCGCCAGCACCATCATCGCCACACGGCAGCGTGGATGATGGTCTACGCGGCACGCAATCCACCTGGCAAAACTGGTCTGGCGCGCAGCGCGCGCAGCCATCGGCCAAATGCACGCCACGCGATGAGGACGAGTTGCGCCGTATGGTGCAAGCGGCCGACAGCTTGCGCGTGGTCGGTGCGGGGCATTCGTTTACGCCGCTGGTACCGACCTCGGGAGCCATCCTCTCGCTGGATCATCTAAGCGGCTTGGTCAACCACGACGCCGCCAAGCAGCAGGCACGTATCTGGGCGGGCACGCGGTTGTTCGATGCCGGCCCCTTGTTGCAAGGCATCGGCCAGGGCATGCCCAACCTCGGTGATATCGACCGGCAAAGTATCGCCGGCGCGTTATCCACCGCCACCCACGGCACCGGCATCTCCCTGCCTTGCATCGCCGCCGGCGCAAGCGCATTGCGGCTGGTGACCGCGCAGGGCGAAGTGATCGAGTGCGGCCGCGACCACGACGCCGATGTATTTCAAGCCGCTGCCGTATCGCTGGGTGCGCTCGGCGTGATCACGCAAGTCACCTTGCAAAACATGCCGGCCTACCGCTTGCGTGAGCGCGTGCATGTGCAGCCGCTGGATAGCTTGCTGCCCGAGATCGATAGCTGGGCACAGAGGCATCGTCACTTTGAGTTGTTTGCGTTTCCCAACAGCAGGCTGGCTATCGTCAAGACCCTCGATCTCAGCAATGAGCCGATCACCAAGCATGCGCAAGGCGGCGATTCCGACGACCTCGCACTCAAGCTGGGCTGCGAACTGACGCGCTGGGCGCCTGGCCTGGGACGAGGCCTGCAAGCCATGATCGGCCGCTTTATCAAGCCGACTGACAGGGTAAACCAGTGGTATAAAATCTTTGCATCGCCACGCAATGTGCGCTTCAACGAAATGGAATATCAGGTGCCGGCGGCAGTTGGAGCCCACTGCATCGATGAAGTCTGCAAGGCCGTGGCCGCCAGCAAGGTCAATGTGTTCTTTCCGATCGAGTTCCGTTTCATCGCCGCCGATAATTACTGGCTAAGCCCGTTCCAGGGGGCGCCAGGCGAAGCGCGCTGCTCGATTTCGGTGCACCAATATCACAAGCAGGATTACCGGCCCTTGTTCGCCGCGGCGGAGCCGGTATTACGCCGGCACGGCGGCCGGCCGCATTGGGGCAAGTTGCATACCGTCGATACCAGGGGGCTGCATGCGCTGTATCCGGATCTCGGGCGTTTTTTACGGCTGCGCAGCGAGCTCGATCCACAGGGCAAGTTTCTCAATCCGTATTTGCGGCAACTGTTCGGGGTGCCCGCGTCATGACTTCGTCCGCTAGCCAAACCTCTGCAAGCGGGCCGCACGATGCCTATTTCAATACCTTGCAACAGGCACTCCATCACGCGGGTATTGCCTGGCCCAGCGTGGTCATCGACCGGGCACGGATGCGCCGCAATGCCGTGCGGCTGAAAAACCTGGTCGCACCGACAGCGCGACTTCGGCTGGTCGAAAAATCATTGCCGGTGCCTGCGTTGCTCGACGAGGCCATGGCGCTGACCGGCACCCGTGCACTGATGGTGTTTCACGAGCCACAGTTGCGTCAGGTGGTGCAGCGCTATCCCGACAGCGATCTGCTGATGGGCAAGCCGATGCCGGTGCTGGCCGCGCAGCATTTTTACCGGCATCGGCCCGATAGCAGCTTCGATCCGGCGCGCCAATTGCAATGGCTGATCGATACCCCGGCGCGATTGCAGGAGTACCTGCAACTGGCCCGTGGCCAGGACATCAAGCTACGCGTGAATATCGAAATCGACGTCGGCCTGCATCGCGGCGGCGTCGCCGATCCATCCGCCTTGCGTGCGCTGTTGGATCAGTTACGCAAAGCGCCCGGGCATTTGGAATTTTCCGGCTTGATGGGTTACGACGCCCATGTCGGCAAGCTGCCGTCGCTGCTGGAAAGTCGCGATGTCGGCTTTGCCAAGGCCGCCAGTATGTATCGCGCCTTTCAGGCGATAGCGCGCGCTGAATTTCCCGAGCTCGCACCGACCTTGTGCTGGAATGGCGCAGGCAGCCCAACCGTTGCCTTGCACCGCCAAGATTCACCGCTTAACGATGTCTCGGCGGGCTCGGCCTTGCTCAAGCCGCTGGAGTTCGATATCCAGCCCTTGGCCGAATTCGAGCCGGCCATCTTCGTCACCACGCCGGTACTCAAGGCGCAACACGGCACACGCTTGCCCGGGCCGTCATGGCTATCCAAGCTGCTGTATAGCGGCCGCGCCAGTCGCGCGCGCAGCTACTTTATCTATGGCGGCGGCTGGCCTGCCGAGCCTGCCTCACCCGCCGGACTAGTGCTCAACAAGCAGTTCGGCCTGAGCTTCAACCAATCGATTCTCAATGGGCCGCACGCACCGGCGCTGGCCGTCAACGACAGCGTATTCTTTCGCCCTTATCAATCCGAGGGCACCTTGCTGCATTACGGCCCGATCCGGGTCATCGATGACGGTCAAGTCGTCGATGAGTGGCTGCCGTTCGGGGAAATTTAATGTCAGCCCCGGCCGCGAAGCTTGCGCATAACAACAGCACGGCCGGCGCAGCGGGCTGACACGATGACCTCTGCCAAGCCGCCACGCATCGTACTCATTACCGGCGCCTCTTCCGGCATCGGAAAAAGTTGCGCGGATTATCTGCAACAACGCGGATACCGGGTGTATGGCACCAGCCGCGGTGCGGCGTTTCCGAGCGCAGCCTGCGCCACCGATGTCACGATGATTCCGATGGACGTCGGCTCGGAAGCGTCGGTCAGGCAGGCGGTGCAATGGATACTGGCGCGCGAAGGCCGGCTGGATGTCGTCGTCAACAATGCCGGCCATGGCATTGCCGGTGCGATCGAAGATACCTCCATCGCCGAGGCGCAGGCACAGTTCGATACCAACTTCTTCGGCATGCTGCGGGTATGTCACGCCACGCTGCCGGTGCTGCGCCAGCAAGGCAGTGGGTATCTGATCAATATCAGTTCGATTGCCGGCCGCATCGGTGTGCCGTTCCAGGGCCTGTACAGCGCCAGCAAATTCGCCATGGAAGGTCTGACCGAAGTGCTGCGCGCGGAAGTGCGGCCTTATGGCATTCGCGTCGCGCTGATCGAACCGGGCGATTTTCATACCGGCTTCACCGCCCAGCGAAGCATCGCCACCGCAGCACAGACGCCGGGCAGTTATAACCAGCGGTTCCGCACCGCCCTGGGAGTCATGGAAAAAGACGAAACCGCTGGCGCGACACCAGCGGCGGTCGCGCGCTTGCTCGAACGCATCATCGACACGCCGTCACCCAAGCTGCGCCACCTGGTCGGCCCCACCGCGCAAAAGCTAAGCGTGTCGTTGCTGCAGAAGCTGCTGCCGCAAAAAACCTTCGAAGCCATCATCGATAAATACTACGGCATCGGGTAAATCACTCGCCGACCGGCGCGACTACACCGGCTGCCGGCGCCGTGGGCCGCCCAAGGCGAGCAGCCCCTGCACCACTAACAGCGCAATCAACAAGCCACAGCCCAGGGTCCAGCGACCGGCATCGGCCACCGGTTCCAGCGCCGCGATAAAAGCCACCGCGCCAGCATTGCCCACCAGCCAGAACGCGCTGGCCGCGGTGCCGGCATGATCCTCGCCGGTGGTGCCCACCACCGCCTGAATCAACAGCGGCAACGGTGCCAGCAAGGTGGCGCCAAGCAACAAGCCGGCAAGGCACAGCACGATGGCCGAGCCACTGTTGAACAACACCACGGTGACGCCGATCGAGCCTGCCGCGGCAATCATCATCAGCGTGCGCAAGCCTACCCGGCGTGACACCGGCTCGATCAAGGCCATCGAAATAATCCCGCTGACCAGCATGCATAACGCAACGATGCCCGCCGTCTGCGCATCAATGCCTTGCCGATGAAGAATCGATTCCAGCCAGGTGGAGATGGCATTGAAGTAGCCGTTGGCGAAAAAGAAATAGGCAATCAACACCAGGAACACCGGTGAGCGCAGCATCGCCAGCATGCCGGCGCGCCACGACGGCCGCGGGCCTGCGGTAAGCGTGCTTGGGCGCGGATCGGCCGGCACCCAGAACCAGGTCAATAACGCCAAGGCGCCCAGCACCGCCGCATCGAGCCATAACGTGGCATAGCCGATGATCGGCACCAACACAAAGGCCAGGCCGAGACCGACGAACATCGCCATGCTGGGGATTTCGGTGGCGCGCAGGCGCTCGTCTTCGTCGAACCAGACCAGTGCCAGCCGGGCGATCAGGCCCAGCACCAACGGCTGCAACAAGGCAAACGCCAGCTGGCCGGCGAATAGATAGGCGTAACTCGGCGCGACCATTCGCAGTACCGCCGCCAGCGCCATGCCCACCGCGCTGAGACGCAGCGAGGTGCGCACCGGTACGCGATCGAGCCAGACCCCCGCCGGCAACGCCAGCAAGACGAACAGCAGCGGAAACACCAGCGACAAATTACCGACCGCGCTCGGCGACACGCCGTAATGCGCGGCGATGTCGCTGGTGATCGGCGCAAAGCGCAGCCATTCGAACTGCATCAATGCCTGCAGCGCGGCATACACCGAAAGAACGCGATAGCGCAGCGGTACCATCATGATTGCCCCGATTCGTCAAAGACGACGATGCCCCATCCGCATCATCGCCCAACCAGCTCACAGTCGAACACACCATCACCGCAAGCCAAAGGGCAAATCGGGCCAAAACGCCGAACACCGATAGAGCGCCCTCGATCAGGGCGCTCCATCGACGATCACTTCACCGCTACCTGCTCAGCTCTTATGGCCCGAAATATTGCCGGCATCGCCGGTCAGGTTGAAGATGCTGTCGATCAGCGACAGGAAGGTGGAGAAGCTGAAGTCGGACCAGCGCTGCGTCCGCTTGACCTTCATCACCGGCACCAGGGCCGGATCTTGTTGCGACAACAAGTCATTGACGAAGTCGCTGACATTGGCGTTGACCCCGTTCTCATGGATGTTGGAGCCGCTGAAGCTCACCGCGGTGACCATGTGATTATTGATGAAATCGCTGCGTGCCCACGGCATGTAGTAGCCGAAGTTGGGCAGCGGCGCGGTGACCTGCTGGATACCTGGAAGCTCCTGGTCGAACAGCGCCAGCGCGGCGGCATCCTTGCTGGCATCATCCGGCGCGGCGATGACCGAGGGTACGAACGGGCGATAGTGATACGCGGCGATGATCTTGTCCTGCTGATACGTCGACAGGCCGAAACGATCATGCGGATACTGCTGCGACAGCGCCGTATAAATGCTGCCGAGATTACTCGGATCAAAACTCTTCAGCCGTTGTGCCGCCAGCGCAAATAGGCCATCCGGCGCGGCGAAATCCCACTCGGCCGCCACCTTGCGATACAGATACACCGAGGGGTGATCGATCGGGTCATCGTCAAAACGCGTGTTGAACAGCGTGCCGGCGTCGCTGAGCGCCGAGCTGCTGACCTGCGGCTGCAAGGTATCGTGGATCAACGCATAGTTGGACAGCGTGCCGAAGCCACCCGCGCTAAGCCCATAAACCATCAGCCGATCCGGCTTGGCAAAGCCGTGATCGACCAGCCACTGGGTGACCACCTGCGCATTTTTCAAGCCATTGAAATGCTGCACACGCGAGGCGCTGCCATCGGGCGAGGTATAGCTGCGTATCGCACTGCCCATATGAATATCGCCGGTACAGTACGGCATGAAGACCTGATTCCAGTCCTGGGTCTCCACCCGCGGCTCGCCGACCAGGATGGTGGTCAGGTTGATCCGCGTCATCAATGGCGACAGGAACGTAGCCAGCAACGACTCGTTGAAGGTTCCGCTCATGTAATTCTGCGGAATGCCATCGGGGTTGAACGCGCCCAGACCTTGCGCAGGGCCAGTTTCGGTATTCGTGCACATGCCGTAATCGAAACAGGCACCGCCCGGTTCCATCGTGAACAACAGGTTCTTCGACGGCGCTCGATTGATATAAAAACGGTAAGGCGTGCCATTGCCACAATCCGCGCCGCTGTCGGCGGGCAGCGTGACTTCATACCACTGGTAATACGGAATCGATGGGTCGGGTTGGGTCGGTGCCGCTGCAGCGCTGGCACCGGTTGCATGTGCGCTAAGCATGGCGAAGCCCATCAGTGAACTCGCCATCCAATGCCAGATACGACGATGTGCGGTAAGCATGATGCCTCCTGATATGTCGTGGTTTTCAACCGATCCAAGGATCGGCACTAGCTATCGTTGCTACGTTCCCTGCTACTGAGCTGTCGGCGTGTCGTAGAGCTGGCTACGCAACGCCTGTAAGCGTGACGCGATGATGGCCTGTTGCTGGGCCGGGTCGGCGACCTGCGATTGCACGTCTTGAATGATCTGGGTGCTTTGTTGCACATACGCCTGGTGGCGAGGGTCGAGCGCCGGCGATGGCCCCACCGTTTGCTGCGAGTACGCATCCCATTGCTGCTTGACGCTACGAATCTGTGCGTCGCGCAAGGCGGCATCGGGTTCGGCATCGCTGAGCAAGGTGGCGCTCATCGCCTCCGCTTGCAGTGGCAGAATTTCTTTATTGGTAACGTGCCCGGCAAGCTCGTTGATAATGTGCTGCGCCTCGCTACGCCGCTGCTGCGGCGACATGCTGGCGCGGTCGGTGCCATAGGCCGAGACTTCGTCACGAAAGCGCGCGAACGCGACAATGCGCTGGACCTCCGCCTCACCATCGGGCCGGCTGGCCAGCTCTTGTTTCAGGGCCGCCAGGTCCAATGCGCTTTCGGCAGGGCCCGGCCCGGTGTGATGCATAAGCACCGGCGGTGCGGCCATCGCCGCGGTTTTTTGCACCAGCGAGGCCGCGCTGCCGAATGGATTCGTCGCACCGTCGCCTGCGCTCGCGGGCCGGTTGAGGTGGCTCCACGCCACCACCGCCAGCAGCGCTACGCCTGCCAATGCCACCCCTAGCCAGATCGTGCGTGACTTCGACATAAGAGCTCCGACTGCACATGCTGCCGGTGACAGCGGCCTCGTACCATGAGGCCGCCTCATCGCAACGGGTTAGAAATCCACAGCCATCTCCACTCCCCAGGTGCGCGGCGGCGTGATGTAGGCAAACGGGGTGCCGAGAATGCTCGTGCTGATGTTGTTGATGCTTTGCACATAACGTTTGTTGAAAGCGTTATTGACGAACAGCGCCACACTCCATGGCGCATTCGGCGACGACCAGCCCAGCCGTAGATCGGTGCGGTTTTGCGCCTTGCCCAGCGTGAACGCCGGCGTGCTCAGACATTGCCCTTGTGCCGCCGAATCGCTGTTGCAGCGCGTTTTCCCGCGGTAAGCCTGCTGCAGCGTGGCATTGACGTCGCCATCGAACACCCCGTGCCAGACATACTCCAGGCCCGCTGCCGCCGACCACAACGGCTCACCCACCGGCTGCCCCGCGAGGCTGGCACCCTGCGGATTGACGTAATGCTGATACGTTGCATTGGTGTAGGTGACGTTGGCGTTAAGACGCAGCGCCTTGGTCGCCTGCCAATGCGCTTCGAGTTCCAGCCCTTTCGCATGCTGGTCGCTGGTGGTTACTTCGTACACCGGCACTACGCCATTGGCATTGGCAATCAAATTCAACGATTGCAAATTCGTATAGCGGTAGTAATAAGCCGACGCATTCAACAGCAAGTGATAGTCGGGGAAGTAACTCTTCACGCCGAACTCGTAGTTCCATACCTCTTCCGGCTGATAGACCGAGTTAGCTTGCTGCGCGTTGAAACCGCCTGCCTGATACCCCTTGGAGACCGAGCCATAGACCATCACGTTAGGCGTCCATTTGTAGTCGAGCACCGCGCGCGGGCTGAAATCGTTCCAGCTGTGCTTGATGCTGAACGGAGCATTCGTCGCCACCGGGCTGTTGAACTCGATGTTTTGCTGAAAGGCCTGGATCGGCGGCGCGCCGGGCTGGCTGAAGAAACCCATCGCCTGCAAGGCGCTCAGCGAGGCATCGAGCTGCGGCGCGACACGCGGCGGGTTGAACCAGCTGAAGTCCTTTTCGTCGCGGGTAAAGCGCAAGCCGGTAGTCAGGTTCAGGCGATCGTTCAAATGCCAGATCACGTCGCCGAACAAGGCATAGGCGTGCGAGCGCCCATGGTTAATCATGCTTTCTTGCCAGGGGTCGTTCAACAGCAAACCCGGCATGCCTACCGCCACACCGGTGGGGCCATACAGGCCGCCCGGCGCTTGCTGGGTATTGTTGAGAATGGTGTCGAGGCTGTCGGTGAAAACGTCGATCTGGCTGGTTTGCCGCGCATTGTCGAAGTAGTAACTGGTGCCGGCCACCCAATCGAGCAAATCGTTTTTGCCAGACAGCTTGATCTCCTGATACCAGCTGCTGTTGTTCTCGATATTGTTGGTATCCAGATACAGGTAACGCTGATTGGTACCGTCGGAGTCCTCAAGATTCGAGGTCTTGAAATGCCGGTAGGAAGTAATCGAGCTTAAGTCGGCGAATGAAAACGAATGGTCGACAAACAGCGTCACACCGTCGAAGGTGCGTTTTTCGCCATTGCCGACGACGTCGTTGTAGATCGGCGCATGGATCGGGTTGAGGTAGGTCGACGGGTCAGCCGGATAACCCAGTACGCCCGGCGCGGGTGGCACCGCGACCAGGCCGATCGCCGGTCGCGCGGGCTGATTCAGTTTTTCATGCTCCCAGGCAACACGCACCTTGGTATCGCCCGGTGCGTTCCAGCGGAACTGGCTGCGGATGCCCCAATCGTCGTTCTTGTTGTAGTGCTGGCCGTTGGCGGCATCGTGCAGCCAGCCATTGCTTTGCGTATCGACAAAACTGAAACGCAAGGCGGCGCTGGACGAAACCGGCGCATTCAACACGCCATCGATATAGCGGGTGCCGTAGTTGCCCAGGCGCACGCGCAGTTTCTTTTCCCAGTCGTCTTCGGGTTCGTTGGTCACCACAGAGATGGCGCCACCCGCGCTATTGCGGCCGAACAGGGTACCTTGCGGACCCTTCAATACTTCAACCCGTTGAATGTCATTAAAGGTCAGCAGCGCGCCACCCGTCTTGCCGGTGTAGACACCGTCTTCGTAGATGCCGATGGGCGAATCGGTGCCGATACCGAAGTCGGTCACGCTGATGCCGCGCAAGGAATACACCGGCTGGGTCGGCTGCGAGCCGTCGACAAACAAGCCTGGAACGTAGCCATTCATCTTGGAAAAATCAGTCGCCGCCAGCGCATCGATCTGCTTGGTGGTGACGATTTGCACCGGGATCGGCACGTCTTGTACTTCTTGGGTGCGGCTTTGTGCGGTCACCGTGACGTTGCCCAGCTCGACCGCATCCTTTTTCTCGGCAGAGACTTGGCCCTTCGCCGCTTTCGCCGGCTTGGCCTGGCTTTGCGTGTCGGCCGTGGCCTGGGTCTGCGCCATGGCATGGCCACAGAACAATAAAGACAGTGCAACGCCGTTGCCTAAAATACTGCGCAGACATGCGGCCAGTTTTCGTTGACGAATAGACATCAGTACATCCCCTCGACGATCTTATGACGACCTAACCGGTGGGATAGCGCCACCTAGGTGACCCTGTGAATGATCCCGGCCGATCTACTGCATCGTTCCCGCGTGAAAATCGTTCCAGTGAGGCCCATACGGCACGGCCCCACCGGCACTAGCGCAAGTCTTTCCGCACTTTCGATGTATCGCCAAACAGCCGCGGCAAAAACCATGCTCCCCGTCTCGTATGTTGATTCTTTGGCCGGGTTTACGTCAGGACGGTTCGGGCCGATTCGAAGCCCGGCCAACGACGACGACGGCCGCGGATTCGTGCAACAAAGCTCCATGACGGGCTTGTGACGAAGCCGGCAGCGAATATTTCACGGTCAATGGCACGGGGACAATTGCGGTCAATTGGCGTAACGGCCATCCGCCGCTGGCAGCCACGGTGCCCTATACGTCCAGCCCGAGATATCTAGTCCCAAGCTGCCGTGGAAACGGCGGCACTGACTGATAACCCAGGGTTGGCGAAACTGACCGCTTCGGTCCTATGCCCGGCCATCACGCTCCGCTCAAGCTTAGGCCTACAAGATGCCGTCCAGCCCGGAGCAACCCTTATGAATATGGCCGATCACCCTGATGCAGCCCAGGCAGACCACGCGTTCGGCACGCAAGAGTGGCAGCTGCGTGTCGATCTGGCCGCGGCCTACCGCCTGGTCGCCTTATACGGCTGGGACGATTTGATCTTCACCCACATCAGCGCGCGCCTGCCCGGGCCGCAGCATCACTTTCTGATCAACCCTTACGGGATGATGTTCGAGGAGATCACCGCGTCGTCCTTGGTCAAGGTCGATCAGCACGGCAACAAGCTGTCCGACTCACCCTACCCGGTCAACCCCGCCGGCTTCACCATCCATAGCGCGGTGCACAGTGCGCGCGAGGACATTCAATGCGTGATGCATACGCACTCCCTCAATGGTGTGGCGGTATCCGCGCAAAAAGATGGCGTACTGCCGATTTCGCAGCAATCGCTGTTCGTGCTGTCTTCACTGGGCTATCACGACTACGAAGGTGTCGCGCTCAACGACGAGGAGAAACCCAGGCTGGTACGCGACCTCGGTGACCGCGCTTTTTTGATGCTGCGCAACCATGGCCTGCTGACCGTTGGCACGACCATAGCCGACGCTTTTCTGGGCATGTACATCTTCGAAAGCGCCTGCATGGCGCAAGTACGCGCGCTGGCGGGTAATCGCGAATTGGTGACGATTCACCAGGCCATCCTGGACGGCATCAAGCTACAGGCCAAACAGGTGACTCGCGGCATGGGCGGTGCGCTGGCCTGGCCGGGGCTGTTGCGCAAGCTGGACCGGCAAAACCCGGGTTACGCGAGCTGACGCGCCAGTGATCCAGGCATCGGCCCGGCCCCACCTAGCCAAACCCTTGCTTCACCTCGATCGCCATCATCAGCTGGCGCAGCCATTGATTGGCCGGATCGAACTCGCTGTTGACATGCCAGTACATATGCAGCTGGATCGGCGGCAACTCGAACGGCAACGCCCATTGCCGCAAAGCCAGGGTGGTGCAGATCGGCCGCGCCACCCGCGCCGGCATGGTAAGCAGGTAGTCCGACTGCTCCACCAGCTTGCACGCCGAGTGATAGTTCTGACAGCGCACCGCGATGTTTCGCTGCAAGCCGAGATTCAACAAGGCGGTGTCTTCGATCACCGAGCCGCTGGCGCGGGTCGACACCGCCACATGCTGCGCTTGCAGATACTGCGCCAGCGTAGGACGCCGCCGCGACGGATGCCCGGCCCGCGCAACGATGCAAAACGCATCCTGCAACAACGGGCGGTGACGCACGGGTTCGCTGATCGGCAAGGCCACATCGATGACCAGATCGAGATACCCGCTGGCCAGCGCACGCGTGATCTCCTTACGATCGCTGGCGCTGCTCGCCAGCACCGCGTGCGGCGCCTGCTGGCTCAGGCCTTGCACCACGGCGGGCAACAACATCACCTCGATCGCATCCGGCATACCGATGCGAAACGTCTGCTGCGTGCGCAGCGGGTCGAACTGCCCCCATTGCTGCAACAGCTGGCGCAGCTTGGTCAGGTGATCGAGCAAGGCCGGCGCCATGCGCTGACAAGAGGGTGTAGGGCTCATCCGCCGGCCATCGCGAACAAACAGCGGATCAGCCAATTGCTCGCGCAGGCGGCGAATCGCATGACTGACCGCCGAGGGCGTCAGCGAAAGGCTTTGCGCGGCCCGGCTAAGGTGTTGCTCGCGGTAAACGGTCTCGAACACTTTGAGCAGATTGAGGTCGAGCTGGTCGGTTTTTGTATGAATGCTATTCATTGGATGCAATTAGTAAATATCACTTCATTCACTATAGCCTGAGTCCTAGCATGGCTGTATTCACCGCTGGGAAGGCGATCCATGAGGGATCCGACCGACCCACTCACCAGGCCGCCTTATGCCGTCAGCTCACTCGTCAGTGCCCGGTATCCCTACCCACCCCGCGCTAGAGCGGCGCTGGTACGGCAGCTATCCACCCGGCGTTCCGACATCGATCGAGCTCGATCGATACAGCTCGCTATGCGACGTCTTCAGCCGCAGTTTTAAAGAGCACGCCGACAAGCCGGCGCTGATATGCATGGGCGTCACGGTGAGCTATCGGCAACTGGATGAAGCTTCGCATCGACTCGCCGCCTGGCTGCAAAGCCTGGGTTTGGCAGCAGGTGCGCGGGTGGCGGTGATGCTGCCCAGCCTGCCGCAATATCTGGTCTGCGTACCGGCCATCCTGCGCGCCGGTTTCGTGGTGGTGAACGTCAACCCGATGTACACCCCGCGGGAGCTGGCGCACCAACTCAAGGATAGCGGCGCCGAAGCCATCGTGATCCTGGAAAATTTCGCGCATGTGTTCCAGCAAGTACGCGAACAGACCGAGGTCAAACATGTCGTGGTCGCTACCGTCGGCGACATGCTGGGCGGCCTCAAAGGCGTACTGACAAATTTTGTGGTGCGCAAGGTAAAGAAGGCGGTGCCGGCCTGGTCGCTGCCCGGGCATGATCGATTCAACGACGTGCTCCAGCGCGGCGCCAGCTTGCCACTGCACGAAGCGCAACCGGGCCAGGGCGACCTGGCGATGCTGCAATACACCGGCGGCACCACCGGTGTCGCCAAGGGCGCCATGCTGCTGCATCGCAGCCTGCTTGCCGCCGTCAGCCAGGCGGAGTCATGGATGCGACCGGCGCTGACCGAAACACCTGCCGTGGCCAATCCGCTGCTGTTGGTGCCGTTGCCGCTTTACCACGTCTATACCCTGTACCTGTCGATGATGAGCCTGAGCATCGGCGCATGCTGCCTGCTGATACCCAACCCGCGCGATATCAACAGCCTGGTCAAGGCAATGCAGCAACACCGCTTTCATCTGATGACCGGGTTGAACACGCTATATAACGCCCTGCTCAATCACCCGCAGATCGGCGCGGTGGATTTTTCCGCCTGCCGCAGTTTTATCGGTGGTGGCGCCGCCACCCAACAAGCCATCGCCGAACGCTGGCATAGCTTGACCGGCCGCTGGATTCAGGAGGGCTGGGGCATGAGCGAGACCACCGGCGCCGGCACCTGCAATCCACCGCATCGCCATGAATTCAACGGCAGCATCGGCTTGCCGCTGCCCTCCACCGATATGCTCATTCGCGATGAAGAGGGCCACGACCTGCCCATCAGTGAAGTCGGCGAGATCTGTATCGCCGGGCCGCAATTGATGGCCGGCTATTGGCAACGGGCGGAAGAAACCGAGCAAGCGCTGGGCGCCGACGGATTCCTGAAAACCGGCGATATCGGGATGATGGATGAACAAGGCTATGTGCGCATCGTCGATCGCAAAAAAGACATGATTCTGGTCTCCGGCTTCAACGTGTATCCCAGCGAAATCGAAGAAGTCGCCATCGCACACCCGGGCGTACTGGAGGCCGCGGCCATCAGCATGCCCGACGAACACAGCGGCGAAGCGGTGAAATTGTTCGTGGTCAAGAAAGACCCGCAGCTGAGCGTCGAAAGCATGCGCAGCTATTGCGAGAAAAACCTCACGAATTACAAGCGCCCGCGGCAGATCCTGTTTATCGACGAGCTGCCGAAATCGCCGGTAGGCAAAGTGCTGCGCCGCGCGCTGCGCGACAGCTAAACCGACAACCCGTTATCACGAGAGAGCCATGGACTTCTCCTTAAGCCCGAAAACGCTGGATTACCTGCAGCGCTTGCAAGCCTTTATCGCCGAACACGTGCAACCGATCGAAGAAGCCTACCGGCACGATAACGCCAGCCGTAATACCGGTGCCGACTGGAGCCAGTGGCGGGTGCTGCCGATCATAGAAGAGCTCAAGAGCAAGGCTCGCGCCGCCGGCCTATGGAACCTGTTCTTGCCCGACGCCACCCTCGGCGCCGGTTTAAGCACCCTGGAATACGCGACGCTGGCAGAAGCCATGGGGCATAGCGAATTCGCCGCCGAGATCTTCAATTGCAGCGCGCCGGACACCGGCAACATGGAGGTGCTTTATCACTACGGCAGCGATGCGCAGAAAGAGCAATGGCTGAAGCCGTTGCTGGCCGGCACGATCCGCTCGGTGTTCTGCATGACCGAACCAGACGTAGCGTCGTCCGATGCGACCAACATGCAGGCGACCATCCAGGTCGATGGCGACATGCTGATACTGAACGGCAAGAAGTGGTGGTCCACCGGCATCGGTCATCCCAACTGCAAGCTGGCGATCTTCATGGGCTTGTCCGATCCGGATGCCGAACCGCATAGCCGTCACAGCATGGTCTTGGTGCCGATGGATGCCCCCGGCGTGCGGATCACCCGGATGCTGCCGACCTATGGCGAATACGACCCGCCGCATGGTCATGGCGAAGTGGTGTTCGAGAATGTACGCGTACCCAAAACAAATCTGCTGCTCGGCTTTGGCAAAGGTTTCGCCATCGCCCAGGGCCGTCTTGGCCCAGGCCGTATTCACCATTGCATGCGTGCGATTGGCGCTGCCGAGCGCGCCCTGCAATTAATGATAACCCGAGGCCTGAGCCGGGTCGCTTTCGGCAAACCGCTGATCGATCTTGGCGGCAACCGCGAGCGTGTCGCCGATGCGCGTATTGCCATCGACCAGGCGCGCCTGCTCACCCTGTATGCCGCCTGGAAAATCGACACCGCCGGCGTCAAGCACGCCATGACCGAAATCGCCGCGATCAAAGTCGTCGCGCCGAATGTGCTGCAAACCATTGTCGATCAAGCCATCCAGATACATGGCGGCGCCGGTGTGTCGCACGACGTGCCGCTGACCGGGCTGTTCCTGATTGCCCGCTCGCTGCGCATCGCCGACGGCCCGGATGAAGTACATCGCGGATTGCTGTCACGCATGGAACTGGCCAAGTACAAACATTAGACGCAGACCACGCTTACACCCTTCCGCACCTTTCTTGATTCGGCAGGACACGATGACTCCACGCTTCGCTAACCACGGCCTGATCGAATCACGCTGCCAGCACCCCAGCCATGCTCGGCTCGGCGCAGGCAACCATGGTTTGCATACGCTCGCTGCTGACCGCATCGACGCTGGCCACAATGGGCGGTGCGCATGAGCTCGCGCATCTTCATCACTGGAGGCGCCTCCGGCCTGGGCCGCGCACTCGCCGAACGTTATGCGCGCGCCGGCTGGCGTGTATGCATCGGCGACCTGGACCTTGCGCGCTGCGCGCAAACCCTGGCCGCGCTGCACGCACAGTCGCCTCTTAACCACGCACTCGCCTGCGACGTCACTCGCGAGGATGCGGTGCAGGCGGCCGCCGATTGGCTGCAACGCGAATGGGGTGGCGTCGATGTAGTCGTCAACAATGCCGGCGTCGCGCAGATGGGTGGCATCGAAGAAGCTTCGCTCGCCGACTGGCAATGGATTGTCGACATCAACCTGCTCGGCGTGGTGCGTGGCTGCAAGGTGTTCACGCCGTTATTGCGTGCGCAAGGCGGCGGCAAGCTGGTCAATGTCGCCTCGATGGCTGGGCTGATCCATATGCCTCAGGCGGCGGCGTATAACGCGACCAAGGCCGCGGTAGTCGCCTTGACGGAAACCCTGCAACTGGAGCTGGAAGCCGACCGCATCGGTGTCACCGTGGTGTGCCCGGCATTTTTTCGCACCGCCCTGGCAGAAAACATGCGCGCCAGTAATCCGCAACTTGCATCGATGACCAAGCGGCTGGTCGAGCGCGCCCGCATCGGCCCGGATGAGATCGCCCAGCAAGTGTTCGACGGCGTCGCTCGGGGCGACACGCATATTTTCACCCACCCGGAAGCTCGCCGTGCCTGGCGACTGAAACGCTACCTGCCGTACCGCTGGTATCTGGCGATGATGCGCAAGCAACTGGCCGAGTTGGCGGCGCGCATGCAACGCAAGGTCAAGCCGCGGTGAGCGCCAGCACCGATCAAGCGGGTAGCGTGCGCGCAGGCGAAGAGCTGGATATCGTCGCCGTCGATGCCTGGCTGAAACAACAACTGCCCTCGCTGCAAGGCACGCCCAAGGTCACCCAGTACGCCGGCGGCGCGTCGAACTGGACCTACCGGCTCGAATACGCCAACGACGATTTGATCCTGCGCCGCCCGCCCAGCGGCACCAAGGCCAAGTCGGCGCACGACATGGGCCGTGAGTTTCGCATTCAACAGGCATTGCAACCGGTGTTTCCCTACGTGCCGGCGATGCGTGCGCATTGCACCGATACCACGGTGATCGGCGCCGAGTTTTACGTGATGCAACGCCTGGCCGGCATCATCCCGCGCAAGAATCTGCCGCGCGATTTGAATCTGCCGCCGGACACCGTGCGGCAATTGTGTCTAAACGTCATCGATACGCTGATCGCCCTGCATCAAGTGGATATCCATGCGGCCGGGCTCGACAAGCTCGGCGTCGGCGCCGGTTATGCGCGGCGCCAGATCGACGGCTGGAGCAAACGTTACCTCGACGCACGTACCTGGAACGTGCCGCGCGGCGAAAAAATCATGGCGTGGCTACAAGCGCATCTGCCCCAGCAAGAGCGCATCTGCGTCACCCATAACGACTTTCGTTTCGACAATGTGGTGCTTGATCCCAATGACCCGACTCGGGTCATCGGGGTGCTGGATTGGGAGCTGGCCACCCTGGGCGATCCGCTGATGGATCTGGGCAACAGCATGGCCTATTGGGTTCAGGCGGATGATGACTTCATGGCGCGCGCCACCCGGCGCCAGCCCACCCACCTGCCCGGCATGCTTAGCCGCAACGAAGTGGTGGCCTATTACTGCGCCAAGAGCGGATTCGAACCCGAGCACTGGGCTTTTTATGAGGTGTATGGATTATTTCGCCTGTCCGCCATCGCGCAGCAGATTTACTACCGCTACTACCACCGGCAGACCCGCAACCCAGCGTTCAAGAACTTCTGGCAGCTGGTGCATTACCTGCATTGGCGCTGCCGCCGGGCGATGCGGCAAGGCAACCGGCCTTGACCATCAGCCGCTGATCGACCCATGCCCCTGATCACACCGTGCTACCCCACTCCTTGGAATCGCGCATGAAAGCCCTGCTCTGCAACGCATTCGGCCCCATCGAAAACCTGAGCATCGAAGAGGTCGCCGCGCCAGTCGCCGGCCCCGGCCAGGTCGTGGTCGACATCAAGGCGGCGGCGTTGAATTTTCCCGACGCGTTAATCGTGCAGGGGCTGTATCAGGTCAAACCGGCGCTGCCGTTTTCGCCGGGCGCCGAATTTGCCGGGGTGATCAAGGCGGTAGGTGAAGGTGTCCATCACCTCATGCTCGGTGACCGGGTAATCGCACTGGTTCCGCACGGCGGCTTGGCCGAGCACTGCGTCGTCGATGCGCGCGCCATCATCCCCTTGCCCGCCGATATGGACTACGCCACCGGTGCCGCCTTGCTGTTGACCTATTGCACCTCGCTGCATGCGCTCCAAGATGTCGCCAAACTGGCGCAGGGTGAAACCCTGCTGGTGCTCGGCGCCGCCGGCGGCGTGGGTATCGCCGCCATCGAAATCGGCAAGCTGATGGGTGCCCGCGTCATCGCCGCGGCGTCCAGCGAAGCCAAGCTGGCGTTATGCCGCGAGCACGGCGCCGACGAAACCATCAACTATGCCAGCGAAGATCTGCGCGAACGGCTGGATGCCTTGACCGGCAAGCGTGGCGTGGATGTGGTTTACGATGCTGTCGGCGGCGCCTATAGCGAACCGGCCTTGCGCGCCACCGCATGGGGCGGGCGCTTGCTGGTGGTGGGTTTTGCGACGGGCGATATACCGCGCATCCCGTTGAATCTCGCCTTGCTCAAAGAGCGCGCGATTCTCGGTGTCTACTGGGGTGACTGGGCCAAGCGCAACCCGGCGCTGCAACAAGCGCAGCTGCTGCAACTGCTGAGCTGGTTTCGTAGCCGGCAGATCATGCCACCTGTGACCGAACAAGTACCGCTGCATGATGCGGTCGACGCGCTGCAACGGATGGCCTCACGCCAGGTACGCGGCAAGATCGTGGTGCTACCGGAGGCATGAATGCACGCCAGCGACAAGTTCTTTTGCATCGCCACGCCGGCTAGCCACCGATGAGTACGGTGTATTTGATCCGGCACGGTCAGGCGGCCTTTGGCGAAGCCGACTACGACCGTCTCAGCGAACGCGGCACGCAACAGGCGCAGCTGCTGGGTGCCGCACTGGCCCCTGCCCTCACGCACGCGCAGCTCATTGTTTGCGGTGACATGCAGCGACATCGACAAACGGCGCAAGCATGTCTTGAAGCGATCGGCCTAGCGACCGAATGGGAGGTCGATGCGCAATGGAACGAATTCGATCACGACCGCATCGTCCGCGCCTATCGCCCCGAATACGCCGACCATGCACGCCTGCGCGCCGACCTGCTGGCCTCGCCCGACCCACAGCGCATGTTTCAAACGATTTTCGAGGCGGCGGTGCTGCGCTGGGTCAGCGGCCAGCACGACGCCGACTACAGCGAGACCTGGCTGGCCTTTCGCGCACGTTGCCGACAGGCGCTGCACAGCCTGTTGGCGCGCCTGCCGCCGGCCACAGATGCACTGGTGTTCACCTCGGGCGGGCCGATTGCCGCAATCACTCAGGATTTACTGCAGATCCCCGATAGTCATGGTTTCCGCTTGAACTGGGTGCTGGTGAATGGCGGCGTGACCAAGTTAATTGTCGGCAAACGCGGCGCGCATTTATCGACCTT
>NZ_JAPDPE010000210.1 GCF_026283955.1 Dyella silvatica
CCGCGTGGCCCATGCGGCCGCGTCGCAGGACGACCGCCGCGCTGCCGGCGTAAACGCGCTTCCAGGGTAGCGGCCTGATCTTCGCGCTCATCGCGCAGCTTGAGGTAATTGCGCCAGCGCTCGGCCAGCAACTCGCCGCTGTCCAAGGCGGCCTGCACCGCGCAGCCCGGCTCGCTGCCATGACCGCAATCGGCAAAGCGGCATTGCTCGGCCAGCTCTTCGATATCGGCGAACAAATCCAGATTCTCATCGCCAGTGAGTTTCAGCTCCCGCATGCCGGGGGTGTCGATCAGGCAACCGCCACTGGGCAATTGCAGCAAGGCCCGATGGGTGGTGGTGTGACGGCCACGGCTGTCGTGGGCGCGTACCTCCTTGGTGGCCATCCGCGCGCTGCCGAGCAGCGTATTGGTCAAGGTGGATTTGCCCGCACCGGAGGAACCCACCAGCACCGCGCTATCGCCCGGCTGCAGATACTTGGCCAGCACATCGATGCACTCCGCATCCTTGCCATTGATGGCATGAATCGGCGTGCCCTCGGCCAGGCGCTCGCGCAAGGCCTCGATCGACTCCGCGGCATCGTCACGGGTGTCGAGCTTGCTCAACAACACCACCGGTTGCGCCCCCGAACCCTCGGTCAACGACAGGTAACGCTCAATGCGCGCGGGATTGAAATCGCCATCCAGTCCGGTCAACACCAAAACGTAATCGATATTGGTCGCAATCAACTGGCGCTCGTAACGTTCGCCCGCCGCCGCCCGCGACAACACCGAGCGGCGTGGCAAAACCTTCACGATATGCGGAGGAGTGCCCACTTCCACTTCAACAAAATCGCCTACCGCGGGGCGTTCGGTGGGATCGAGGCTGCGCTTGAGGAAATGTCCGGCCGGCTGGGCGCCGAATAACATCTCGCCATCGTGTAGTTCATAGCCCGCGCGATGCTGAGCTACCACACGTGCTAACCGCAGCCCACCGGTGGGCAAACTATCGCCGCGCCAACCGATGCGGCGCAGGCGTTCTATCGTTTCGGCGTCCGTCATGGAGCCGATTATGCCCTGCTTGCCCCCATCTCCTGCAATCACGTCCTCATCACACCCTTTTTTCGCCTCGCAACGGACGCTAATCCACTGCTAGCATGCGGACCACTCCGGCCCCGGCGCCGGCCTCATTGCCTGTAAGGACGACGAGACTTGGCCTCGATCAAGCCTAGTGCGCACCTCGCTGATGTGCGTTATGAAATCCGCGGTGCCTTGACCCGACGCTCACGCGATCTCGAAGCGGCCGGCCTGCCCATCATCAAGCTCAATATCGGCAACCCCGGCCGCTATGGCTTCGAGACCCCGGCGCATCTGCGCGAAGCGATCGCCAAGCACCTGCGTAACAGCGAGGCCTACGGCCACGAGCAAGGCCTGGAAGAAGCCCGCGAAGCGATTGCCGCGCAACAGCGCGCGCGCGGTGCACGCGGTGTCGATGTGGAACGCATCTTCGTCGGTAACGGCGTCAGCGAATTGATCGACCTGAGCCTGCGCGCGCTATTGCAGCCCGGCGACGAGGTGCTGCTGCCCAGCCCGGACTACCCGTTATGGAGTGCCGCGACCATTCTCAACGGCGGCAAACCGCGCTATTACCGCTGCCTCGCCGAAAACCAGCACCTGCCCGATCCTGCGGAGATCGAGGCCTTGATCACCCCGCGTACCCGCGCGCTGGTACTGATCAATCCGAATAACCCGACCGGCGCGGTCTACCCGCGCGAGCTGCTCGAGCGCATCGTGGCGGTCGCCGCACGCCACCGATTGCTGCTGCTCAGCGATGAAATCTACGACGAGATCCTCTACGACGAGACCCCGTTTCAGCCGTTGGCCGAAATCGCCGGCGACCTGCCCTGCATCAGCTTCGGCGGCCTGAGCAAGGTGCATCGCGCCTGCGGCTATCGCGTCGGCTGGCTGAGTTTGTCGGGCGAACCCGAGCGCAGCGCCGAGTATCGCGATGCCTTGCAATTGCTGGCTGCACTGCGGCTATGCGCCAATGTCACCGCGCAATGGGCGGTAGCCCCGGCACTGCAAAGCGCACCGACCATCACCGCGCTGACCCAGCCCGGTGGCCGCCTGCATGAGGCACGCCGTGAAATTCTCGAAGGCGTCGCCGCCAGCGACTTTCTTGAACTCGCCGCACCCGCCGGTGCGCTATACGCCTTCCCGCAGGTCCGCGCCGACCGTCTGCAACATTTCGACGACAACGCATTCGCCCTGCGCCTGCTGGAAGAAGAATCCGTGCTGGTCGTCCCGGGCAGCAGTTTCAACGTGCCGCATAGCCGCCATATGCGCCTGACCCTGCTGCCACCGCCGGAACAACTGCGCGAAGTGTTCACCCGTATCGAATGCGTGCTGACCCGCATGAGCGAAGAGCATGACCCTGCGCTATCTCGCTCTGGGCGACTCCTTCACCATCGGCGAAGGCGTTCCGCCCGCCGATCGCTGGCCGATGCAACTGGCCGCCCGACTGCGTCGCGAAGGCGTGCCACTGGACGATCCGCAGATCATCGCCACTACCGGCTGGACCACCGACGAACTGAGCGCGGCGATGGACCGCACCGCCCTTGCCCCGCCCTACGATGTGGTCAGCCTGCTGATTGGCGTCAATAATCAGTACCGCGGCCGTAGCGCGGGGGAGTATCGGCTTGAGTTTCGCCAGCTGCTGGCGCGTGCGATGGATTTGGCGGGTGGACTGCCGCAGCGAGTGTTGGTGTTGTCGATTCCCGATTGGGGGGTGACGGCGTTTGGGCTTGGCTGTGGTCGCGATACCGCACAAATCGCTCAAGCCTTGGATGTCTTTAACGCTATTGGGCGTGATGAGAGTCAACGAGCGCATGTGCGCTGGGTCGATATCACGGGGTTGTCGCGGGAACATTCGCAGTGGCTGGCGGAGGATGGGCTGCATCCTTCGGGGCAGCAGTATGGGTTGTGGGTTGATGCGGCGTTGCCGCTGGTGCGTGAGGTGTTGAGGTAATCGCGCGTTTTCTGCGTTTGCGATGCGATGCGCTTTCGTTTTTTATGTTGTGGTGTGGCGATCGGGTCGCCTGCGGCGGGCTTTCGAACCCCTGCCGGGGTCCGAGTCACTTTTCTTTGCGTGCTCAAAGAAAAGTAACCCAAAGAAAGAGCACCCCCATACCGCGCTCTGCGGGCATCCTGCCCTACGAGTG
>NZ_JAPDPE010000211.1 GCF_026283955.1 Dyella silvatica
TTTTGCGAACCATGCGCCAAACACCGCCAACAACAGCGCCAGCGAATCGACCATCATGTGGCCGGCGTCTGCCAGCAAGGCCAGCGAGCCAGACCAGAAACCGCCAAAAACCTCGGCCACCATCATCACGGTGGTCAGCACGAAGGCGATCAGCAATTTGCGCTCACGCCCCTGCCCCTCGCCGCCTGCCGCGTGTATATGAGAGTGACTGTGTGAATGATCGTGATGATCGTGAGCGTGGGCATGGGACCCAGGGCGATGAGGCATTTTCATCCGAACATGCTAGGAAGCGCGCACGCCGTTACACAATCACCGGCACCATGCATCATCAGTGCGCGCACTGCGGACCGTGCACGTGCGCACGGTGACGATCGGTGCGCAGATTAATGAAATGGGCCGAGGCCAACAACAGGCCGCCGCAGGTAACCAAGACGCTGTGTAAGGCAATCGAATAATGCTCGGCATAGGTCACGCCAAGCACCAGCAAGGTCATTCCGGGCAGCGCAAGCAACAAGGGCAGCGGTCGGTGGTGGCGGCGAAAACCGCTGATCAAACTGATCAACGCCAGGATGCAGGCGAAAAATACAAAGCCGCGCTCGAAGCGATGATCGGCAAGAAACTCCAGCCCCAGAACCGGCAACAAAGCCAACACGAATGGCAGCGCGGCGCAGTGCACCGCGCACAGGAACGAAGCGGT
Organism: Dyella silvatica; assembly: GCF_026283955.1. GTDB lineage: Bacteria > Pseudomonadota > Gammaproteobacteria > Xanthomonadales > Rhodanobacteraceae > Dyella_C > Dyella_C silvatica. Next base: position 698 of record NZ_JAPDPE010000211.1, read on the forward strand.
CGCACCAATGCGATCGGCAATGAACCACCCACGGGATTTGTGCACTTGCTCAGTGTCCATCGGTCTGCCTAAGGCGTTAAGCGTGACGGGTTGCTCCGCCACTGGCAAGCAATGTTACATTATAACGTAACGAACGTCAGCAAGGAGTTTACATCGTGCGCAGAACTGTTTTCGCCCTCGCCCTGACCGCCAGCCTCGGCGGCGGCGCCCTACCGCTTTATGCCGCCGATAACGATGCCGATATGGATGCGCCGGCGGAGCAGGAAACCCGCAAAGCGAAAAACCTGAACACCATCATCGTGAGCGCCGTGCCGCTTGGGCAAAAGGCTGACCAGATCGTGGCTCCGGTGGCCGTACTGGCCGGTACCCGGCTGGATGACGCCAAGGCCGGCACGCTAGGCGAAACGGTGTCGGTCATTCCCGGCGTTCAGACCACCGGCCTGGGCAAGGCGGTCGGCCGCCCGGTGATTCGCGGCATGGATGGCCCGCGTGTCGCCATCCTCGAGAACGGCCTGGGCTCGCAAGATGTCTCGAACATCAGCCAGGATCATGCGACCGCCATCGAGCCATTCCTGGCCGATCAGATCGAAGTGCTCAAGGGGCCGTCCACCCTGCTCTATGGTTCTGGCGCCATCGGTGGCGTGGTCAATGTCGTCGACGGACGCATCCCCATGGCCGCCCCACAAAACGGCTTTAGCGGTCGCGCCGAAGGGCGCTACGACGGCGGTACCCAGGGCAAGACCGGCGTCTTCCGAGCCGATGCCGGCAACCAGCAGTTTGCCGTGCATGTGGACGGCATGCGCCGCAACGATGACAGCTACGACATCCCTGGCGGCAGCCAGGCCAATAGCCAGGTGAAAACCACCTCGGGCGCCTTCGGTGCCTCGCTGCTGGGGGACTGGGGTTATGTCGGCGTCTCGATCTCGCGCTACATGAATAAATACGGTAGCCCGGCCGAGCCCGGTCACCAGGCACAGCCAGGTCACGACCACGACGAAGAACCCGTGCATATCAAACTGGCGCAGACCCGCTATGACCTCAAGGGCGGCTTCAACCAGCCATTGCCCGGTATCGCCAAAGCCGAGCTCAGCTTCGGTCATACCGATTATCAGCATGTGGAATTCGAAGGCAGCACCCCCAGCACCACTTTCACCAACAAGGCCAATGAAGGTCGCCTGCTGCTTACCCACCAGCCATTCGCGGGTTGGCAAGGTGCCTTCGGCCTACAGTATTTTCATCGCAACTTCGCCGCCATCGGCGCGGAAACCTTTGTGCCCGCGACCACGACACGCGGCTGGGGCGTATTTATCACTGAGCAACGCGAATTCGGCCCGCTCAAACTAGAGCTCGGCGCGCGTACCGACCGACAAACCGCTTCCCCGGAAAACGCCACTCGCCGCAGTTTCACCCCGGCCAGTTTTTCCAGCGGGTTGGCCTGGCGCTTCAGCCAGTCGTGGCATGCCAGCATCAACTTGGATCACGCCGAACGCGCACCGGCCGAAGAAGAGTTGTTCTCGCACGGCCCGCACGCGGCCTCAAATTCATTCGAGATAGGTAATCCCGAGATAAAAAAGGAACGTGCCAACCAAGCGGAACTGGCCCTGCACTATCACGGCGATTTCGTCGAAGGCAAAGTCGGTACCTACTACAACCGTTACCACGATTTCATTTATCTCGCCGATACCGGCGAGCAAGAAGACGACCTGCCGGTGCGTCAGTGGTCGCAGCGCAATGCCAGCTTCCGCGGCTGGGAGGCCGAAGCCACCATGCACCTGGCCAAAAGCAACGCCGGGGCATGGGATCTACGCGTTTATGGCGACAGCGTGCGCGCCAGCCTTGGCCATGGTGGCGGCAACCTGCCGCGCATCCCCGCCGGGCGCCTGGGCGCGCAGCTCAACTGGAGCCGCGATGATCTTCGTGCCAGCGTCGGTGCCGTGCAGTATTTCGCGCAAGACAAAACCGCTGCATTCGAAACCCGTACGGCAGGCTACACCTTGGTCAACGCTCATGCCGCCTGGACCTTTTATAACGGCGAGCAAAGTCAGTGGGAGGCGTTTCTGGATGGCAACAACCTGACCAACCGCAAGGCGCGGCTGGCGACATCGCTGTTCAAGGATCAGGTCTTGCAGCCGGGACGCAATGTCTCGATCGGCGTGCGCGCCTTCTTCTAGGGCCTGTTCACGCTATTCGCGTAGCCCGCGTTGTCGTTGAGTGGCTGCCAGGTGGTAGTGCGTGGCGCCGGCCTGGCTGGCTGCCAGGCCAAGCCGCGCGCTGCCGCATGGCGGCCACTC
>NZ_JAPDPE010000212.1 GCF_026283955.1 Dyella silvatica
GCATGAGTGAATGCGCCCGGCGTCGCAGATGGCGATACAGCTGCAGCGCATACTCAACTCTACCCTTGAAAACTGCGCTGTCATGGCTGACACACCTCCCCTTAAACGTATTCGCTGGAGTCAGGCGTTTCGTATCATACCGAGCCGGTTTCCACCGGTTGGCGTGTTCGATCGCATTGCCGATCCCGGTGATCTGGAAGCGCTCTTTGCACTCGAAGCGCTGACCAATCCGCGCCTGCGCGAAGAGCTCGGTGCGTTGCGCCTGGTGCCGCCCGGGCGGCGCATCAGCGGCCCCGGCACGACCCCCGTGATGGCCGCCTTCACACATTTGAATCCCGATGGCAGCCGTTTCTCCGATGGCAGCTGGGGTGTGTTTTACGCCGCGCATAGTGTCGCCACGGCAGTAGAAGAAACGGTTTATCACCGCGAACGTTTTCTCGCGGCCACCGCCGAGCCACCGTGCGATAGCGAGATGCGCTGCTATCGCACCACCATTCAAGGCAAGCTGCACGACATACGCGGTGGCTGGCCGGCTGCGCACGATCCCGACAGCTACGTCGCCAGTGTGGCGCTTGCGCGCCAGCTACGCGCAGCGCATTCCGACGGCGTGGTTTACGACAGCGCACGTCATCAAGGTGGCGAGTGCGTGGCGGTGTTTTATCCCGACCGGATCGGGCCGTGTACGCAAGATCAGCACCTGCTATATCGCTGGGACGGTCAGCGCATTGCCCAGGTGTTGACCGTCGACGAATGGAAGCGCGGCTGAACTTTCGTCCAGTCGCGCTTCGATCAAGCGTGACCTCATCGCCTAGAAGCGATAGCCCAGGCTTAGACCATAAGCGAGCGGATTGACCTTGGCCTTGCCGATATTGGCGCCGTTGAGATGCACATCGCTTTCGATATTCATCCAGCGCACGTCGGCGGTAAACAACCAGCGATCATTGATCTTCACATCGAGGCCAGCGTGTAGCGCGCCACCCCAGCTATTGTCGATGGTGATATGCGAACCCTGAAGCGCACCACGTCCCTTGCTGTCGTAGAAATGCGTCCAGTTGACGCCGACACCGACGAAGGGCGACACCGTGCTATCAGGCATAAAGTGATAGTTCACGCCGATCACCGGCGGTAATTGCTTGGTCGATGCGAGACGGGTGCCGTTCAAGCGGATGTCGTGTTCAAACGGCAGCGCAACAAGTACTTCCGCGCCCAGATTGGGAGTGAACAAATACTCAATCGTGCCGGTCGGTTTGGTGTCATTGCTGATGCTGCTGCGCATGCCGGCGAGATGGCCGTTGTCAGACTGTGGCGCAACCACATGTGCGCCAAAGCGCACCACCCACGCATCATCATCCGCGCGTGCGATGGATGCAGTGGTCAGCGCCATGATGGTTAAAGCCGCCAGTGGTAACAGAGCGAATTTCATGGATGAATCCTTCTAGTCAGGAGGATGGATCTGATACTTGCGCTGCGTTTTCACGGGTGAGTAATTGGCATCAGGCGCACATAGCAACGTGCTCCGAAAGCGACTTCCCTGCCACGGTCATTCGGAGCACAACGGTATGTAGGAGGACACCCTTCAACGAGGGCCTTCAGCCATTTTATGTAATGAATTTGTCACGGCGAGGTGAAGTGGGTCGCACTACGGGATGTGCGCAAAGCCGCTTCAGCACAGGCATCCGGGTAAGCGGCTACCTGGATCGAGGCACCTCCATGCATGCTCGCCGTTGCGCCGCTGGATGGGCGCTACGGCTACTCCCCTACGGCGAGGGGAGCAGATCGAGCATCAGGTATCGGCGCCGGTGGCCCAGCCGATGCGATCGCCACGGGTGAATACCCGATCGTTGTCCAGCACATCACCGGCAGCATGTGCCTGTTGCTCGCTGAGCTTGGCGTAGATGGGGGTGAAGTCGGGTCGGGTGGCGTCGAACAATTGCTCGAAACTATCGATGACAAAATACGTTTGCTGATACGTATCGATGCGGTAGCGCGTGCTCATCACTCGCTCCAGGCCAAAACCGATGCGATTGGGCGAGGGCGAATCCAGCGAGTAAATCGACTCGCCTTTGGAGCTGACAATGCCGGCGCCATAAATGCGCATGCCGTCGGCGGTATGAATCAGACCAAATTCCACCGTGTACCAATACAGCCGCGTAAGGTTCATCAGCGCGTCGGGGCCGATCGCGAACGCCTTCATGCCGCCACGACCATAGGCCTGCATGTAATCGGCAAACACCGGATTGAGCAGCAGCGGCACATGTCCGAACAAATCGTGGAACAGATCGGGCTCGCTCAGGTAATCGAGTTGATCGGGCTTGCGGATCCACCAGCTCACCGGAAAACGGCGATTGGCCAGATGGTCGAAAAACACCTCATCCGGCAGCAGCCCTTCGACCGCGACCAACTCCCAGCCGGTGGTCGCGCCGAGTACCTTGTTGAGTTCGGCGAATTTTGGAATACCGCCGTCGCCCAGCCCGAAGCGCTCCACGCCGGCCATGAACTCGGCACAGGCACGCCCGGGCAGCAATTCGCGCTGACGCTTGAACAAGGTGTCCCACACCTGATGATCGGTACGGCTGTAGTTCGCCCAGGGTTGCTCGACGACGCCAGTCGCGTAGACCGGCACGTAACCACGATCCGTCTGTTGATGTTCCACGCGGCGAGGGGTGTCCATGGCGACTCCTGCTAACAAGATTGCATAAGGTATGGATGCTGCGGACAACAGCATACGACTGATACCGCGCACATTGATTGTTTCATTGCGCATGTATGAGCTAA
>NZ_JAPDPE010000213.1 GCF_026283955.1 Dyella silvatica
ACCTCGTGCGCATGCGCAGTGGCCTCGATGCAGAAGAGGCGGAGTCACCCCTCGATCCGGTGGCGCAAATGGAATATCTGCATAGCGATATGGCCGGCTTTGCCGCGCAGCATCCACTGAAGAAACCGCCAGGCACAGCATGGGATTACAGCTCGGCCAATACCCTGATCGTCGACCGTCTGTTGGGGCACACCATCGGTGGTGGCGCCGGCGGCGTGCGCAGCTTCGCCGAGCGCGAATTGTTCGCGCCGATGCACATGGGCGCAGTGACGATGGAGTTCGATGGCCGCGATGTATTTATCGGCTCGACCTACGTGCTGGCCTCCGCGCGTACCTACGCCCGCTTCGGCGAGCTGTATCGCAATGACGGTATCGCCGCCGACGGACAGCGCATCCTGCCCGAGGGCTGGGTCGCCTGGTCGCGACGCTCCACGCTGGGTACCTCTTATGGCGCGGGTTTCTGGACCAATGATGGCCCCGGCAAAACCGCCGCCTGGCGGGTCGCCCACGGCTTTCCCAAAGACGGCTTTTTCGCCAGCGGCGTGCTTGGCCAGCGCATTTACATCAGTCCCTCCGAGCACTTGGTCATTACCCGCTTCGGTTACTCACGCCCACCCGAATTTGGCATCGAGGACGATGTGGCCCTGATCGACGCGGTGATCAAGGCGACGCACGGCGCCGCGAACGCATCCGGCAGCTGACTTTGCAACAGTGGCAAGTTGATACTAAGGTGCGCCATCACCTGGGAATGTTCGTCTTTTGCGATTGGGCGGACATGGCGCTGCGAGGCTGGCATCCCGTCTCAGTCGACATGTCATGCAGGGGGAACATTGATAAGCAAAGAAGATCTTCTTCGAGCTACCGCTCGCGGCGAACAGTACGAGTTGCTGTTCTTCTGGGGTCATCGAGCCAAGCCAGGCACGGTGACAAAATCCTGTCTAAGCCAATGGTACGACGCGCCGTTTGTCGCTGACGGCGTGCGCTACCTCACGGCCGAGCACTACATGATGGCGCACAAGGCCGAACTCTTTGGCGATATAGCCGCAAGAGACGCCATCCTTCGCGCCCCCGATCCTGGCAAGGCAAAAGCTCTGGGCCGCCGGGTGAAGGGCTTTGATGAGGCGCTATGGGCCGAGCATCGTTTCGCGATGGTGGTTGACGCCAATAGGCACAAATTCTCGCAAGCGGGTCGCTTAAAGCGATTTCTGCTGAATACGGGTACGGCGGTACTCGTGGAAGCCAGCCCGTCAGATGCCGTGTGGGGTATCGGATTGGCCGCAGACGACGCCGATGCGAAAGATCCATCGCAATGGCCTGGGCTTAACTTGCTCGGATTTGCGCTCATGCAGGTGAGAGAGGCACTTCGGGCCAGCGCCGCCTGATCGCATGTCTGCGGTTGCTGCATCGCTGTTAACGACACACGGCAGCCAGCGCTCCCCATGGGCCAGGCGACTCCCGTGCATGGCTACTCAATGACTGCTGCCCAGGGTGACGAAGACATTTTTTGAACGGTCGGCAAAGTGCATGAGTACATGACCCCATGGGAGAGTAACTCCTCTTTGCGCTCATCAAGTGGAGCTTGTCTGCAGGCTCGCGCGCCATAGTTTCAACGCACGGCGTGACCAGGGCGCCGACCGCGACGAAGGTCTTCTTCGCATGCCCATCGACAGATGGCGACGCCGTGTTGCCGGCAGTCGTCAAAGCCATCGGCGCGGTGCTGCCGTTGCAATATCGCCACTGTTTGGCGTGCCGCTGGGTTCGATCAAGAGAAGATGTACCTCTTCGGGGGCCCTGGGCCGATGCGGCACGCCCCTGGGCACGACAAAAATCTGTCCGGGGTTGATCTGCACGACGACGTCATCGGGCAGGTCGATAAACATGGTTCCCTGCAGTACGAAGAAAAAGTCGTCGGTATCGGCATGCGAGTGCCAGGTAAAGTCGCCACAGATTTTAACGACCATGACGTCGTGGCCGTTGAACTCGGTAATGGTGCGCGGGGCCCAGTACTCATGGAATTGAGTCAGCTTGTTGGTCAGGTCGAGAGCTTGAGGGTTCATGCGGCGGCTCGTCATGGGAGGGGAATGGCAATCTAGGCGGGAGCTCCGATACGGTCTTGTACAATTGATTCATGGCATCTTCCCAAAAAACCTCGGGCAGTGACTGGGCGACCTTTCGGCATGGGCCGCATCGCGGTATCACGCTCATGCAGGCTCATTTCAAAGAGCATTCGTTCGAGCGGCATAGCCATTCCACTTATTCCATCGGCGTGACCCATTCGGGCGTGCAGTCGTTCCGTTGCCGCGGCGTGCGGCATAGCAGCGTGGCCGGCCATGTGATGCTGTTCAATCCAGATGAGCCGCATGACGGCAGCCGTGGCAGCGAAGAGGGTTTCGGTTACGCCATCATCTATGTCGAGCCGGAGTTTCTGGATACCTTGTCCGACCGTTCGGCTGGCGTGGTGGTCTCGCGTTTTTTCTCGCGCACGCTAGTCAAGGATGCACTTGCCGCACCGTTGCTGTTGAGCGCCGTCGAAGCGTTGTCGCAGCCGCAAGAATCCATGCGGGCCGAAGTACTGACCAGCACGTCGCTGCTCCATTTGCTGGGGCATTACGGCGAGCGCACGGCGAATCTGAAGAAACGGGTCGACCCTGGCATGC
>NZ_JAPDPE010000214.1 GCF_026283955.1 Dyella silvatica
GCTGCCGGAGCATGCGCAACCGCAGTTGGAACGACCGCAAGCGCCATCGCTGCAAACGCCTGCGCCCAAGGCGATTGCCCTGGATAACAAGCCGACCTTAGCGCGGCCGCAACTGAATGCCGCCACGGCTACGGCCGAGCCGGCCAGCCAGCCCACTGCGGCAACGGCTGCCGAGCAGGCGGCAACCAGTACCTCGGCTAATCCAGCAGCAACCAAAGACAGCGCGGCGGCGAGTGCGCCAAGCCGTGGCGCCGATGTCAGCACCGCGCCGAATGCCACGCCGCAAGGCAGCGATACGGCGACACCCGGTGCAATCAATGGTGCGTCCGAATCGCCACATGCCAGCGGCAAAAGCGGCTTGAATCTCTCGCTACCGGGGCAGGGCAGCACAGCCGGGGCAGGCGCGCCGGGCGGTCAGAGCCAGGGTGGGCAAGAGGCTGCCGGCAGTAACGGGCAGGTCGGCGATTACGTCCAGCTCAAGCCGCGCGGCAATACCGACATCATGTCGCACGGCCGGCCAAATATCGGCTACAAGTCCACGCGTTTCGAAGACGCGTGGACACCTGAAGGCGAAAGCTCGGTCGACACCGCGCTACGCCGGGCGGTCGAGAAAACGACCGTCAAGCACACCTTCCATTTGCCGCGTGGTGTGCGTGTCGAATGCGCCGTGATGCCGCTGCTGCCGATGGCCTTGTTCGGTTGCCACAACCCCGATCCGCCGGCGAAAGCCTTGAATCAAGAGATCTATCAACGCTTGAATCTGCCGGGCACGAATCCACTGGTGCCACCGCCGCCTGCCAGCGCCGCCAGTGCCAGCGCGGCGCCGATCAAGCTGGATAACAGCGTGCAGTGCGCCACGGCGCGGGTCAGTGGCGGGCCGCTGCCTCCGGGTTGCCTGGATGATCGCTTGACGCCTGGGCGGCCCAAGCCATCGACCCCTGCGTCGGCGGCCACCTCTTGGGTGCCGGCCAGCGATCAGTTCCATTGAGTCGTGAACCTGGCGTTGCCTGTCTGCTCAGGCAGGCAGCGCGGTGCCGATGAAGCGTTTGATATCGAAGGGGACTTGTGCGATTTGCTGCCTTTTTTCGCAACGTCAATTTTGGTCATGCAGGGAGCTCGGACAAAGCGCAGTTTGTCGCCGCTTTCAACGCGGTAGGTGCGAAGCATGCCGATTCGTTCCTGACTCATGGCAATGCCAGTTTCTCCGCGACCGGTGCCGACGAGGCGCAGGTATGGGTGAACGAGGTATGCCTGCGGCTGCGCCAGGTTTGCGCCTGGGACGGTGTGGCTTATACGCGGAGCATGGCCTACCTTGCCGAGCGAGTCGCGGCCGATCCATTCATCGCGGCGCCGCAAGACGATATCAGCGAACGATGCGTGACCTTTCTGCCCGATCATCTTGCTGGCATTCCAGACATTCCTATCGTTGTCCCGCGCCGGGATCTTGAAGTGTTCGCTGTTCAGGCCGGCGAGGCTTACAGCGTCACCCGCCTGGTGAATGGCCGTCCAGGCAATGTCAACGGCTTGCTTGAGCGCCGGTTGAAAATCCCATTGACCACTCGAAACTGGAATACGGTGGTGCGACTGGTACAGCGCGAAAGCTGACAGTCGACGTTTTATATAGCCATCCAAATCGCTGGATGCGGCGATGTGAATGATTGGCCGGTGATCCTCTATTCATATCCTGTGGCTATGGGTCTGATCGCAATAATCAATTTCTCCAATGACTCGGCCGCCCTTAAGGTGTGTCGCGAGAGCCGGTGGCATTGAGAGTGCCGCCACGCAGGGGAATCGGTAATGACACACCTCAAGTGGCGCTTGTTTTGCGCTTGTCTGGGTCTGAGTGCCGTCATGGTGACGACGGGCACGATGGCGCAATCGACGAATGATCACCCGCTGTTGACCCGCGATGGCGGTGCGCCGGTAGGCGACAACCAGAACTCGCAAACCGCTGGCCCGGCAGGCCCGACGTTGTTGCAGGACGCCCAATTGGTCGAGAAGCTGCAACGTTTTGGACGCGAGCGGATTCCCGAGCGCGTGGTGCATGCACGTGGTACGGGGGCCTATGGCGAGTTCGTCGCTGCCGGCGATTTCAGTGAGCTGACTTCGGCGGCCTTGTTGTCGGCGGCGGGCAAGAAAACCCCGGTATTTGTGCGTTTTTCCACCGTGGTTCACGGTGTGGGTTCACCGGAGACCTTGCGCGATCCACGCGGCTTCGCGACCAAGTTTTACACCGAGCAAGGCAACTGGGATCTGGTCGGTAACGATTTGCCGGTGTTCTTTATTCGCGATGCGATCAAGTTTCCGGACATGGTGCATGC
>NZ_JAPDPE010000215.1 GCF_026283955.1 Dyella silvatica
GCATGCCTGTGCGCAGCGCCGGCATGGCACGGCAGGTGGCCCGGGTCGAGGAGGCCATCATCGGGCATACCGGCGAGAACCTGAGCGTCTACGAACTGGCCAGGTTGGCTGGCTGCTCGCCCTTTCATCTATGCCGGATTTTTCGCCGCTGCACCGGGCAATCGTTGCGCCAGTTTCGTTTGCAGCAACGGCTGGGCACGGCCTTGGGCCGCCTGGGCGAGGGCGAGGAGGATCTGACGACGCTCGCTTGCGATGTCGGCTTCAGCAGCCACAGTCATATGACCGATGCCTTCCGCCAGACCCTGGGACGGTCGCCACGAGAGCTACGGGACGAATTACGGCAAAGCGATCTGCGTCAATTGAAGGCCTCGTTGCAACAGCCACTGCATGCAACGCGGAGTGGGCTGTCGAAGGCATCGCCGCACTAGTCAGGTCTGGTATCGATCTTTGAAAGAAGTGCTGATCGACTCAGATCAATGCAGGGGGCGTGTGAGCCATCACCTGCTGCACGCGATGTTGAAGCTGATTCCAGACGCGCTGCATTGTGCAAGGGCAGGCCGGATCGATGCTGCAATTTCTGCCGGCCGTGCGGGGTGTATCGCCATGACGGATGCAGCAGCGCATGCGATTCATGGTGCGGCCATTCTGATGTGGGCGGAAGAGCGCGAACTCATCGCCGCTGAGCACGATATCGGCGAGCTGATCGATGGTGCCGCAGGCAAAACGGTGGCGGTCGAACATGCGAGCTCGACTTCTTGTGAGCGGGAAGTATCCAGACACCTGTCCATGCCAGCGATCGCTGGTGCGGCATCGGAAAAGAAGGGCCAGGAATACCCTGGCCCTTGTCCCAAGGCCTGCTAGCCACTTAAACCGCATGGGAATGGTCGGGGCGGTGATGGCAACGAGAAAAATTCAGCTCCCAATAGGTCGGAAAACGGACGAGCGACTTCTTCAGAGGGGCCTGAGGAAGGTGTTCGTTCTGTGTAAGACGGTTGAGCGGGCAATTTTTGAAATGCCCGGTGGCGGCCATAACGAGTCGGGTGGTCCGGATGCGCGCGCAATGGGCGCAGCGAATGCGAGCAGGTGATGTCCCATCACCATCTCTTGATGGAAAGCATTCTAGACGTCTCATCAGAGCGCCTGCCTTAGTGTCCATCGTCACTGCCGCCCGGGCGGCATGGCTGCAACTTCGCACGAGGCGAATGCGGCACACCTCTCAATTTCAGGCGTGGCGTGCACTTCGTAAGTTTTGCGACGGGACCGATCCATAGGGTGCTTCGCCGAAGGTTCAACATCTTGATGTAGCCGATGCGTGTGGCGGGCATGCTCGGCCGGGTCCGGACATGGAAGTAACTAGAGACGCCTTCGAATATCCATTTCGGATTCATCATTGGGAGGAATGAAAAATGAAGAACGGCTTTCAAATGAAGCTGCTGGCGGCGTCCGTCCTGCTGATCATGGCAGTGACGGCCCAAGCGAATGACGATGCTCATGCCAGGCAGTCTTCTCCCGTCGGCACCTACGATCTAAGTTCATTGCAGCAAGGGAAAACCTATCGCGGCTTCATCATCACTTATAAGGATGGGAGCACCGAACGCAGCAATGCCAGCACGGCGGTACAGAATGTCAGTGCCGCCATCACTCGCGCCAGACGCACGATGTCGAGCGGAATCAGGGCGCACGGAACACCGCTGAGCAAGGCGCCTGCCCTGCAATATGGCCATAAGCTGGCTTCGGGCGCCGACCTGGTGCGCACCAAGCGTGCGCTATCGGACGCTGAAGCATCGGCCATCATCGAGCAGATCGCCGCCGATCCGGCCGTGGCGTTCGTCGAGCCGGAGTACATGCTGCATGCGGTCGATGACGTTGTCGGGCCAGAGGCCGCCGTGTCGTTCACGGCACCCAATGATCCGCATTACTCCGTCTACCAATGGGATTACCTGGGTGCAGACGGCACCGGCTTCTTCGACAAGCAGCTCAACTCGCTCGTTGCCAACTGGGGTGGCGCGAATATTCAGAAGGCGTGGAGCCTGGCGGATGGCACCGGCGTGGTGATTGCCAGCTTGGATACGGGGGTGACCAACCACCCCGATCTGAACCTCACGCTGGCCAATGCCGGCTACGACTTCCTTTCGGATCGCGCGGTTTCCGGCCGAGCCGTCGACGGTCGTGTGTCAGGCGGCTGGGATACCGGCGACTGGACGACAGCCAACCAAT
>NZ_JAPDPE010000216.1 GCF_026283955.1 Dyella silvatica
TCGGGAATGTCATGCGTCTGCGCATCGCGCAGCATCTGCACGCGATTCTCGACCCGACGTAAAACCACATATGCCTCACGCAGGGCTTTGCCACGGACCGCGCTGATATGGCCGCGGGCTTCGCAGGCCGTCAACGCGGGCAATAGGCCACGCACACGCAGGCTGGGCTCGCGGCCACCGCGAATCAGCTGGGTCAGTTGCACCACGAATTCGATTTCGCGAATACCGCCAGGGCCGAGCTTGAGATTGTCGGCCAGATCCTTGCGCGCGACTTCCGCGTCGATCAGCGACTTCATTTCGCGCAGGCCGGCAAACGCGGTGTAGTCGAGGTACTTGCGATAGACAAACGGACGCAGCAACTCCTGCAGTTGCTTGCCGGCATGACGGTCGCCAGCGACCGGCCGCGCCTTGATCCAGGCATAGCGCTCCCAATCGCGGCCCTCGCTTTGGTAGTACTGCTCCATCGCCGGAAACGGCAATGCCAATCGACCGGCATTGCCAAACGGTCGCAGGCGCAAATCGACGCGGGCACAAATACCGTCAGAAGTCGGCTCGTTAAGCAGGCGCACCAACTGGCGGCCTAAACGCACGAAGTATTCGCTGTTATCCAGCGAGCGCGAACCATCGCTTTGCCCGCTTTGCGGATAAGCCAGCACCAGATCGATATCGGAAGAAAAATTAAGCTCACTACCGCCCAGCTTGCCGAAGCCGATCACCACCATGCGTTGCAGCGCGCCATCGTGATCGCGGCTGTGACCATAACGCGCGATCAATGCCTGCTCGGACCAGCCCAGCGCTACGGCAAGTAGCGCCTCATACAGCGTGCTGGTCGCCGCCAGCGTTTCGGATAGTTGGTCCAGTCCATTGACGTCGCGAAAGACCAGGCGCAGCGCCTCGGCATGGCGGAAGCGCCGCAGCAAGGCCAGGCTTTCGTTTTCGTCGGCGACCAACTTCAAGGCGTCGACGCGCGCGCTGGCATCGCTGCCCGAGCGCAACCGTTCCAGCCCTTGCGGAGCAAGCAATTGCGGTTGGCGCAACCAGGTATCGAAGGCGAAGTCGCTGGCTAATAGCGTGCGGCGAATACGCTCAGCCACACCGGCATCGTCATGCAGCGGCACGCCAACGGCACGACAGCGAGCGGCCAGTTCACCATAGCGGTCATCGATCAGCGCGCGCAGCGCGGGGGATTCGGCAAGTAGGGGCATCGCGCCATTGTGCCGCAGATGCGCGGTTCGTGACTGCCAGCTGACCGTTTAGCGTGAAACACCGCTGCAAATCGGCCCTTGGGTACACGGGACCAGTCAGCCCACGTTGGAGCTAACTCGCCGTCAGAACATTTGGTTCATGTCGGTTTAATTACATTCCGATGCTCGAACCATGACAGCACCCCTTGCAAAAGACTGCCATGCCTACCGCCCTTATCCCGTCCGCGATTACTTTGCTCAAGCGCCACCGGCGCTTGCTGATCACTCATATCGGCCTGCCGCTGCTGTTGACTGTCGCCTTTGTGTTGTTGACGGGCCGGCTCGACGGCGGTGACGGGGTGGCGCCGGGGCGCTTGTTCGAGCAACCGCGCTACTTGCTTGCCAATGCCCTGCCCGGCCTGCTGCTAACAGCGGTGCTGCTGGTGATCAGCAGGCGTTTGCTGTGGTCCTTCGGGCTGGCTTTTTTGCTGCAGACGCTGCTGTACGGCATTAATACGCTTAAGGTGAATAATCTCAGCACGCCGCTGATGCCCGCCGATTTCCGCATGGTCGGCCAGTTACGCAAAGGTGGCCTGCAGTTGCTTAGCGGCTACCTGCCAAGCAGCCCATGGCCTTATCTCGCCCTGCTTGGCGGTATCGCGCTGATCGTGGCGGCATGGCGCTACGAGCCGGTGCTGTTCGCGCGCCGCACGCATGGCAAGCGATTGCTCGCCGGTGGCGTGCTCGCTATCGCCTTGGGCAGCTTGCTGGCCGGCATGCCGGGCTGGGCGCATATGTATAACGGCAAGCAGCTGTGGATGGAGCCGTGGTCCGCCGCCGGCACCGCCGAGCATTCGGGCCTGGTCAGCTCGCTGTTGATGTTTCATCTGCACAACGGGCATCAACGCAAAAAGGCCGACCCGCAGGCCGCCATGGACTTGCTCAGTCAAACCGATCAGGCATTGCGCCAACGCATGACGATGCGTC
>NZ_JAPDPE010000217.1 GCF_026283955.1 Dyella silvatica
CATGAGGATGGCGCATGTCGATATCGCTTGTTTCGCTGGCCTCGCTGATGGATCCGATGCGCGGCTTCGTTGCCGTCGGCCGCCGTATGAGCATGACGCTGGCGGCGCAGGATCTATGCCTGACTCAGTCGGCGGTAAGCCGACAGATCCAGACCCTGGAAGACCGCCTCGGCATCAAACTGTTGCTGCGCGGGCATCGCTCCATCGCGTTCACCGCCGAAGGCGAGCGGTTGTTTCGCAGCGCCGATATCGCCGTGCAGCAACTGCAAGACACCCTCGGCGCGATCAGCGACAAGGCCGGGCTGCGCCCGGTCACCCTCAGCGCCAGCATCGGCGTCACCGGCTTATGGCTGCTGCCCAGGCTGGGTCGCTTTCAGCGACAACATCCGGGCATCGATGTACGGGTTGCCGCGAACAATCGTCTGGTCGATTTGCGTGGCGAAGGCATCGATCTGGCGATCCGCTATTGCGCCGATCATGCCGCGCCGCAGGGTGCCTTGCGCTTGTTCGGCGAAACCATTGCGCCGGTTGCACATCCATCGCTGGGTTTGCGTTCGCTGCGCTCCGCCGGGCAAATCGCCAAACAGGTGCTGCTGGAGTTCGACGATCCGCAACGGCCCTGGCTGCATTGGCGCGCATGGCTGCGCAGCAAGAGCTGGGCCCATGTCAAACCGCGCGGGGTCATGCGTTTCAACCAATACGATCAGGTCGTGCAGGCAGCCATGGCCGGACAAGGCGTGGCGCTGGGCCGGCTGGCCTTGATCGGCCCGATGCTGGCCGATCAGCGCCTGCTGATGCTGGCGCCGGCACACTGCGATCCGGCCGTTCGCCACGGCTACTGGTTGATCCAGGCACATGACACACCGCGCAAGCAGGTCAACGCGGTCATCGATTGGCTGATCGCCGAGGCCGCTGCCCGCTGACATGCCTGGCATGTCGAAAAAGCGTTTGCAGCGACAGCGTAGTCAGCGCTCAATATCACCGATAGCGCACGTGTATGCGCCAATCCAGGTATTTATCGTGACGCTCGATCCCCTGCTGCGTGAACCCTCACGCTTAATCAGCCGCCGCTATGCGCCGGTGATGCAAAACCTGCCTTACACGCTGGCCAAGCTCAGCTATCTGCAACCGACCCATGAGCGCCCGCTGCAATATGCCTATCAACCGCCGCCGGGCACGCCCTGGGAGAGCTGCCCCTTCGACGAACGCGACATGCGCATCGCCGATGCGCGCCAACTGACCACACGAACCACGGTGCATCGCGAAGGCTTCGAGCTTTGGCACGCGCCCACCGCGCTGAGTGATTTCTCCGACCGGGACAGCATTGTTCAGCGCTACTACCCGGAGGTCGTCGAACTCGCCTGTGCGGCCACCGGCGCCCGCCGCGGCTATGTCTTCGACCATCTCATACGTCAACGCGAAGGCGACCGCCGCAGGCTTAATTTCGGCCGTTCCGCGCAGGGCCAGGTCGCCGCCGCCAATGGCCGCATTCATAACGACTACACCGAAGCCTCTGGACGCAGGCGACTGGGCCTGGTGCTTGAAGCCGTAGGCGAGCATGCCTGCTCCGTAGGCCGCTACAGCATCGTCAATGTCTGGCGTTCGATCAGGCATCCGGTGCTGGATACGCCACTGGCCGTTTGCGATGCGCGCAGCCTGAGCGCCACCGACCTTATCGAGGCCGAGGTGCGCTATCCAAGGCGCCACGGTGAAATCTATCTGGCCATCCACTCGTCACGGCATCGCTGGTTCTATTTTTCCGCCATGCATCGCGATGAAGCACTGGTGTTCAAGCAATACGATGCGCAACTCGGCGGCGTGGCACGCTATACCCCGCATGCAGCCTTCGATCATCCCGATGCACCCGATGGCTGGCCAGCGCGTGAAAGCATCGAGGCACGTTGCCTGGTGATCTACGAATGAGCCAGGTTGAATCATCATTACCCGTGAGCACACCGATGATCGAGTTCTGGTTTGAGTTCGGCAGCAACTACAGCTATCTAAGCCTGATGCGCATCGAGGCGCTGGCCGCCGAACATGGCGTGGCGCTGGCCTGGCGGCCCTTTCTGCTGGGGCCGATTTTCAAATCGTTCGGCTGGGACAGCTCGCCCTTCGTGTTGCAGCAAGCCAAGGGCGCCTACGTCTGGCATGACATGC
>NZ_JAPDPE010000218.1 GCF_026283955.1 Dyella silvatica
CATTTGCTGCAACCCCGAAAGCGGCGCACCTTGACCATATCGGCCACGCCGGCCTTTGTGGCGCGTCGGCTGGTACCGCTGGTGGCTGACTTTCACACCCAGCACAGCGATCTCGATCTGCGCTTACATGCGTCCACGACACCGGTGAATTTCTCCACCCAGCAAATCGATGCCGCCATCCGTTACGGACACGGCCATTACCCCGGCCTGCACAGCGAATGCCTGCTGCACACGCAATATGCCCCGCTATGCAGCCCGCGCCTGGGCTTGCGCAAACCGGCCGAGTTAAACCGCCAGCCGTTGCTGCACTACATCTGGCAAGCCAGCCTGGCAAATCCGCCCGACTGGCCGGCCTGGGCGCGAAAAGCCGGCCTGGACGCGTTGGACTTTCAGCATGGCGTGACCTTCAGCGATGAAACGCATGCCATCGCCGCAGCCATCGCCGGCCAGGGCGTGGCCTTGTTGAATACCTGCTTGGTCGCCGATGAATTGGCGCAAGGCAGCTTGGTGCAGCCGTTCGGCCCCTCGCTGGATGGCTTTGCCTACTATCTGGTGTATCCAGCAGCGACAGCGCCCGACCCGGCGCTCGAGGCGTTACGTGCGTGGTTGCGCGACACCGTGTCGAATGCATCCAGCTAAAACACTCATGGCCCCCTGAGTCATCAACTGGAAACACCCTGTCTATCAACCTGAAATATTTGATTTAAAAAGAAATTCACTCTAAAGACCGGCGCCATCCGGCCGATGAAAGCGGCAGTCCCCAGCTTTCCCCATAGGCTACGCATGCGCTCCACCTTGTCCTCCAGCCGCCTTTCGCGGCTGATGCCGTCGCCGTCATTGCGCCTGCGTCTGATTCTGCGTTTGCTGGGTTTACTGTTGTTGTTATTGCTGATCGGCGGCGCCGCGGTGATCGCACTGGCCCATGCCGATCGACGCATGAGCGGGCTGGTCAGCAATGCCTTGAGTCCGGTCGCTGCCGTCGGACGCATCCAGAACGATTACAACGACAGCCTCAACGCCTTGACCCACGCCAGCCTGACCCGGCTGCCATCAGCGGTGGATGAGGCGAAGACCTTGATTCAGTCGAACCGGCTGGAGATCGAGCGCCACTGGAAAACCTTGCAGGCCAGCGGACTAGGCCAGCAACAAGCGCAATTGCTCGGCCTTGCCGACGTCCATCGCAAAGCCGCCGAGCAGGTGATGGACGAAGCCATCAAGCTGCTGGAGGGCGAACAATTCGACCTGGCCCAGTTGCAGGTCGCCTCCGATGTACAGCCTTCGTTCGCGCCACTGCATGCCGATTTCGCCAACCTGTTCGCCAAGGCCTGGCAGACCGGCGATGACGCGGCTGCCGCCGAGCATGTCACCAGCCGTCGCACGCTCGGCTACTTGCTGGCGCTGCTGCTCATCGGGCTACTCACTGCCGTCGCCGTGGACAGCCTGCTGATCCGCACTATCACCCGGCGACTGCGGCAAGCGGTTCACGTGGCACAGCGGATTGCCGCGGGCGATCTGGGCCATCGCTACGCTACCGGCAGCGCCGATGAAATCGGCAGCCTGCTGCGCGCCTTGCAGCAAATGGAGGGCCGACTATGTATGGTGGTGGGCGATGTGCAGCGCGGCGCCGAACGAGTGCATGCCGCCGCTGACCAACTAGCCCAGGGCAACGACGCGCTGAGCAAACGCACCCAGGCGCAGGCTGCTGGCCTTGAACAAGCCAGCAGTTCGATGGCGCAGATGACTCACGCCGTACAACGCAATGCCGACGGCGCCATCCGCGCCAACCAACTGGCCTCGGCGGCGCGCGAACAAGCCAGGCAAGGCAACGGCATGGTGACGGAAACCATGCGCTCGATGAGCGCCATCGGCGAGGCCGCACAGCGCATGGCCGACATCATCGGCAGCATCGACACA
>NZ_JAPDPE010000219.1 GCF_026283955.1 Dyella silvatica
AAGCGGTGGCATGCGCCAGTGTTCGCGCCCTGTGCGATCAATCACCTCGGCTACCGGCGCTCCACGTACACGGCGCACCACAGCCATCACCACCGCGGCCGTCGTGGCTAACGCCATGCCGCCGATCAGGATCGAGAGAATCTGCGTACTCGTGATCGAGGGGTACAGCACCGACGCGGTGAGAATGATCGACAGCAGCACCAGCACCGCGACCACCGCACCGGTAAACAGATTGGTGTACTTCGAATTCACCCACGGCCCCAGCACTGCCTTGTCGTTGCACAGCAATAGCAAGAACACCGAGGCTCCCGGCAACAACACCCCGGCCAGGGTTTGCACGGCGTTGGTGATCAACCCCAGCGGCGCGTTGGGGATCAACACCAGCGCGGCCGCGATGGCGATCAACAAGGCATACACGCCATAAAACGTTTTGGCTTCCTTGGGCTTGCGATGCAGCGAATGACGCAGCGATAGCACATCGCCGATGGCATACGCCGTCGACAGCGACACCGCGGCGGCACCGATGATGCTGGCGTCAATCAAGGCAATGGAGAACAACGCAGCCGGCGCAGCCCCAACGTATTTGGCGACCCCGGCGGCCACCGCCGCCGCATCGACAAACTGACCGGCCTCGGGCTTGCCCGCAAAGGTCGCCGCACTGAAGCCCATCATCGCCACCGCGCCAAGAATCACCAGCACAATGCCAATGACCAGATCGATTTTTTCGTAGGTCATGAAGCGCGGCGTGATGCGCTTGTCGATCACATAGCTTTGCTGGAAAAACAGCTGCCATGGCGCCACGGTGGTACCGACGATAGCGATGATCAGCAGCATCACCTCGCTTAGCGCAGCCCCCTTGGGCATGCCCGGCACCAGCAAATCATGCGAGAGCTGCCCCATCGGCGGATGAATCATGATCAACACGGGTACCAGCGCCAGGCTGCCTAGCACCAGCATCAGCGAGAACCGCTCGAAACGACGGAAATTGCCGGTGCTGGCGGCCATGATGATGAGCAGGGCCGATATCGCCACACCCCAGCCTCGCGGTATGCCCAGATGATCCAGGCCCAGGCTGATACCGATGAATTCGGTGACGATGGTCAGCGCGTTGAGAATAAAAAGATCGATGACGCTGAAGGCACCCCAGAACTTTCCAAACCGTTCCAGAATCAATCGCGCGTGACCGACACCGGTGACGGTGCCGAGCCGCAAGACCATTTCCTGATTCACGTAAAGCACGGGAATCAGCAGGGTCAAAGTCCATAGCAGCGTCGTGCCGTAGTTTTGCCCGGCCTGGGTATAGGTGCTGAAAGCACCAGCATCATTATCGCCGACCATGACAATCAGGCCCGGCCCAAGAATCGCCAGCAAGGTGCGCCAGCGCGCACCCCAACTATCGCGTCGCGCCGTGTCGTTCTGGGCGATGGTTCCCAACGCTCCTTTGATATCGCCGATATGCGCGCTATCGAGTACCGCCGTTCCGTGGCTTTCTGTCGTTTTCAATGGTTCAAGCATGTGACACCCAGCAGTGTGCGAGCAGCACCTCGCCGCTCACGTGGTTTATTCGCGCCCCGTAGGCCGATCTCCTTGTGCCTTTGTGGCAGGCACCGCCAAGCGATAACCTCAGGCTGCCTGCCACCTCGCCCCGGCGAATGCCTGCGTTGGCGCGACCGCCACGCGGCCGGATGCATGCGATTCGATGCCGTGTTGTACGCGATGCAAGACCGTGCGGGCGGGCCTGAAGTCATCGCGCAGGCCATCCATCACTTCGAAGGCCATGGCAATGTCACTGTTGCGATTTTGCCTGGCGTAGAGGTCGACATTCATCGCCTGGCGCTCGGGGAAAGTGCGCACCACGATATGCATGTCCTCGGCAATCAGGGCACCGATAACGCCCTCATGC